>JAYVNC010000188.1:0-4487 GCA_043758655.1 Novosphingobium sp. | reverse complement strand
GCGGTAACAAGTGGATCGGCACTGGCGGCACTTCGCCGTTCGGCCATTCGGGCTATAACCCCGAAGGCGTGCGGATCGGCGGAGAAGGCAAGCATGGCCGCGCACTTAAGGTTTGGGAGCAGCGCCAGTTCCAGAACCTCGATAACACACGAGAGCTTGGCACCCGCAACATCAAGGTGGCACTGCGCCGCCTGCGCCGTTTCGCGCGGGAGGGCGCGGCGGAAGAGCTCGATCTCGATGAGACGATCCGCGGCACCGCCAAGCAGGGCTGGCTCGATATTCACATGCGGGCCGAGCGGCGCAATGCGGTAAAGGTGCTGCTGTTCCTCGATGTCGGCGGATCGATGGATCCGTTCATCAAGCTGGTCGAGGAACTGTTCAGCGCCGCCACCGCTGAGTTCAAGAACCTTGAATTCTTCTACTTCCACAACTGCCTTTACGAAGGCGTGTGGAAAAACAACGCCCGCCGCCGCACCGAGCGCACCGATACTTGGGACGTGCTCCACAAATATGGGCACGACTACAAGGTAATCTTTGTCGGCGATGCTTCGATGAGCCCTTATGAGATCACGCATCCGGGGGGCTCGGTCGAGCATTTCAATCCTGAGGCCGGTGCACTGTGGATGCAGCGTGTTTGCAATACCTATCCGGCGACGGTTTGGCTCAATCCCACGCCCGAACGGCAGTGGGATTATTCACAGTCAACCAAGGTCATGCGCGAACTGGTGGGCGGCAATATGTATCCGTTGACGCTGGGCGGGCTCGATGGGGCGATGCGGGAATTGACGCGAAAGAAGCACTGACAACAATCTTGGGGGCAAGGCATGCAGAACGAGGCAATCACGAGTGATCCGGCAATTCGCCGCAAGGCTATCGTCGCAGCGACGGTTGGCAATGCGCTCGAATTTTACGACTTCATGATTTTTGCCCTTTTTGCCATCCAGATTGGCCAAACCTTTTTCCCCTCGGGCAATTCTTACGTTAGCCTGATGGCATCGCTCGCTACATTTGGCGCGGGCTTTGTAACGCGACCGATCGGTGCCTGGGTTATCGGCAGTTACGCCGACCGGGTTGGCAGGCGGCCCGCGCTGATGCTATCAATGATCCTAATGGGGATCGGCATCATTGGCCTGGCCCTGACGCCGGGTTATGCCACCATCGGCATAGCCGCGCCGATCATCGCAGTCGCCGCACGCCTGATCCAAGGGTTTGCACTGGGCGGCGAGGTGGGGCCGTCCACTGCTTACTTGCTGGAAAACGCCGAAGAGAGCAGCCGCGGATTTGTGATGAGCTTCCAGCGCGCCAGCCAGCTTTTGGCCAATGCCGCAGGCGCTCTGGTGGGACTGGTGCTCAGCATTGTTCTTTCTAAAGCACAGTTTGACACGGTAGGCTGGCGGATCGCCTTGCTGCTGGGGGCGACGATTATCCCCTATGCTTTGATTATCCGCCGAAATTTGCCGGAAACGGTGCACGTTGCGGAAACAAAGCCCGAAACCAGCCGCAGCAAAACCAACTCCGTATCGCGAATCTTGATTCTTGGTTTCTTGATGATAACCGCCGGAACGATCAGCTCATATGTCACGACATACATGACGACTTTTGGTCAGGCGACGCTCAAACTTTCCAGCACCACGGCGATGGCTGGACAATTGCTCGCCAATGCCTTTGCCATGGTAAGCTGCTTTTATGCGGGTTCGATCAGTGACCGGCTCGGTCGGCGGCCGATCGTTATCGGTGGGCTGGCTGCATCGGGACTTATCGCCGGAGTTATCTTCCCCTGGATGACCGCTTCGCCCGGCGCGCTGTCATTCGTAGTTTCAGGCATTGCCTTTGCTGCGGCAAGCTCTGTGGCCGTAGCCCCGATGATGGCGGCGATTGCCGAATGTTTGCCCAAGGAAGTCCGCGCGCGCAATTTTGCGCTGGTCTATGCTCTGCCCGTGGCAATCATGGGCGGAACGACGCAGATGGTCGTGACTTGGCTGATCCACATCACGGGCAATCCAATGGCTGTCGCGTGGTATCCGATGGCGGCAATCGCGATAGGAACTATCGCGGCTTGGATGCTGCACGAAAGCGCGCCTGTGCGCAGCAGAAAGATGCGGGGCTAATCGCTAGCACAGAATGCACGATAGTCCGCCATATCGCTCGCCGATTGGGTCAATCGTAGAGTATAAAAGGCCGAATCTGTTCTCGCCAGCTGGCTTCATCCCGCGTCGCGATGGCCTCAAGATCGCCGGGCCGCGCGGCGTTATAATCGACCCAATCGCGCAGGGCGGGGCCGCCGTTAATCACGTCAATGGCCTTACGCTCAAATTCGTATTCATAGGCGAAATCGCGCCAGATCGGATAATCCGGGTAAAGCCGCAGGATCGCCTTGAAGGCCAGCGCTTGCAACCGCCACGGCCGGAAAGTGTGATGATCGTAGAACGCACCTTCGGCGTGGATCATCAGGCCACTGTTGAGCAGGCCGACATGTTTGTGAAAAGTCGGCGTGAACCAGCATTCGCGCAAGGCGCATCCCGCCAGCCATTCAGGCGCGAACCGTTGCATTTCGGCAAGCACCGCCTTGGCGTCAATGTCCGGCGCGCCGAACAGGATTTCAAGGGGCCGAGTGGTCCCCCTGCCTTCGCTCAGCGTTGTGCCTTCGAGCATCACCGTGCCAGCATATGCACGCGCCATGTTGAGGCTTGCGGCGTTGGGGCTGGGATTGATCCACACCCGGCTTTCCGGCCAGCCAAAGCCCGGCCCTGCTCCCGGCAGCCAATAGTGCATATCAATCACGCGGTAGGCGAGATCGAGCTTGAAGTAATCGATGAACCAGTGCCCCATTTCGCCCATCGTCAGTCCGTGCCGCATAGGCATTGGCCCCGCACCGACGAAACTTTCCTCTCCGGGAACCAACAGCGTGCCTTCAATCGGACGGCCAGCCGGATTGGGGCGATCCAGCACCCAAACTTCCTTGCCGTGCTGGGCCGCCGCTTCGAGAAGATAAAGCAGCGTAGTGACGAAAGTGTAGATCCGGCAACCTAAGTCCTGAAGGTCAAACAGGAAAACATCGGCGGTGGACATCATCTGCCCCGACGGACGCCGAACCTCACCATAAAGGCTGAAAATCGGGATGCCGTAGTGCGGATCAGTTTCATCCGCCGTTTCGACCATGTTGTCTTGCTTGTCACCCTTCAGACCGTGCTGAGGACCAAAGGCCGAGGTGACGTTGACCCCTGCTGCGATAAGCGCATCTAGCGAATGAGAGAGGTTCGCGGTGACCGATGCGGGGTGCGCGACGAGGGCCACGCGCTTGCCTTCGAGCGGTTTGCGCAAGTCCGAGTCTACCAGCAGGCGATCGATGCCGAATTTCATGCGCCGGGAGGTGCCGGAAGTGTCGCCGCGAAGCAAGTGGGGTGGTGGAAATCCGGCTCGCCCGGTGGGTGGGCGAGCGCCCAATAAGATTTGGTGCCGTCGGTTTCTTCTATGACGGCTGATAAGGCGATCAGGCTTGTTACTCCGGGCAAGATGATCGTCGCTTCCAGAGCAAGGTGGCTATTGCTGCCTTCTAGAAAAATTTCAGGCGGTTGGATCAGATTCAGTCGGATCATCCCTTCGCGGTAATCCGAAAAATGGTACGCGCACCATTGCGATGACGGGGAGAAATTGAATTCGGCATATCCATCGCCCAGCAAGTCTCGTGTAAACAGTTCAAAGCAAGTTGTTCGCCAGAGCCCATCTGCGCGTTCACTTGGCTGCGGGTGAGGCAACTCCAGCAGATCAACATCTACGTCGACCACATACCGCAGCCAAAGCTTGTTATCGGTAATTGCGAGTTCAACGCTGACAGCTCCTGCCTCCTTCGCAGGCGTGTCAGGATGGCAAATGAGCCTATACGTTTCCAAAGCCAATTCCCCATGCTAACCGCCGCCGCACTATGACAGCCTATTCATCCCCCCTGCTCCGCCTGCTCGATGAGCGTGGCTATATCCATCAGCTTACCGACGCCTCGGGCCTCGATGCGCTGGCGAACAAGCAGATCATCCCTGCCTATATCGGCTTCGATGCCACTGCGCCATCGCTCCATGTGGGCAGCCTTGTGCAAATCATGATGCTGCGGCGTTTGCAGCAGACCGGGCACAAGCCAATTGTCGTGATGGGTGGCGGCACCACGAAGGTGGGTGATCCTTCCGGCAAGGATGAGAGTCGCAAGATGCTCACCGCGCAGGGCATCCAGGCTAACATTGCCTCGATCCGCACCGCGTTTGAGCGGCTGCTTATCTTTGGCGATGGCCCCACCGATGCGGTGATGGTCGATAATGACGATTGGCTGAGCCAGCTCGGCTATGTTGAGCTGCTGCGCGATGTTGGGCCGCATTTCACTATCAACCGGATGCTGACCTTCGATTCGGTGAAGCTGCGTCTTGATCGCGAACAACCACTCACTTTCCTTGAATTCAACTACATGATCCTCCAGGCTTACGATTTCCGCGAACTGGCGA
>JAYVNC010000187.1:0-4506 GCA_043758655.1 Novosphingobium sp. | reverse complement strand
TTCACCCGGATGCGTAACCAAAGCTTTTACGTCAAAATAAGCGGTGTTGTGCAGCGTCAAGGAAATGCTGCGCGAAAACGCTGAATTATCATTCGATTCTATCGCCAGCGGCAGATGGCGTGGGTCGGTATTGATCGCGAAACCGAAGATCAGCATCTGCATGATTGGCATGGCAAACATCATCGCCATTGTGCCGGGATCACGCGTGGCTTGACGCACTTCCTTAAAGATCATCGCGCCAATCCGCGCCCATCGCGCGCGAAAACGGTTGAAGGTCCAGCCCTTTATCATGTGGTGGCCACCGAATTATCCGGAGCTTCGCGCATCAGGTGGATGAATACGTCCTCCAGAGTCGGTGGCGTTTCCGTCCAGCGAATCGCATTGGCCCAAGGCTTAACCGCATCGCGCAGCATCGCCGGATCAGACCCACAAACGTGCAACTTAGTGCCAAATGGTGCGGCCATGGCGACGCCGGGTTGGCGCTCAATTTCGGCGGCGAGGCGATCTGCACCGGGGCCTTCGCCTTGCATAGCATAAAGCCCCGATGCAGCGATCACTTCCGCAGTAGTGCCGCGCGCCAGCATCACACCGTAAGCAATATAGGCAATCTCGTGGCAGCGTTCAGCCTCGTCCATATAGTGGGTGGACACGAGCACAGTCATCCCGCCGCGCGCCAGCTCGTGAATCTGGTCCCAGAATTCGCGCCGTGCCTGCGGATCGACCCCGGCGGTGGGTTCATCGAGCAGCAGGATCTTGGGTTCGTGCAAAACCGCGGCGGCGAGCGCGAGGCGCTGTTTCCATCCGCCCGAAAGCTTCGCCGCCATCTGCTCTGCGCGCGAGGCGAGCCCGAGCCGATCGAGTGCATCCTGAACCCGCCGCCCGCGATCCTCAAGCCCATAAACCCGGCCGATGAATTCCAGGTTCTCACGGATCGAAAGGTCGCCAAACAGCCCGAACTTCTGCGTCATATAGCCAATCTGCGCCTTGATCGCGCTGCGGCGGTTGCGCAAATCCAGCCCGAGCACTTCGCCCTCGCCCTCATCGGGGATAATCAGGCCGCAAATCATCCGCAGCGTAGTCGTTTTGCCTGATCCGTTGGGCCCTAGGAAACCGCAGATGCGCCCCTCACCCACCGTCAGATCAACGTGATCCACCACCGTGCGTCCGCCAAAACGCTTGGTCAGTCCGGTGACCGATATGACGGGGCCTTCGCTGGCTTGTCCGGTCACTGCGGCTGCACTTGCACCGGCAGTCCAAGCGGCAGAGGTTTGTCGCTTGGCGAGAGCAGCGCCTCGACCAGAAACACCAGCTTGGCCCGCGCGCGTTCAGAATAGATCACAGGCGGGGTATATTCGGCGCG
Organism: Novosphingobium sp.; assembly: GCA_043758655.1. Classification (GTDB taxonomy): domain Bacteria; phylum Pseudomonadota; class Alphaproteobacteria; order Sphingomonadales; family Sphingomonadaceae; genus Novosphingobium. Next base: position 3,146 of record JAYVNC010000187.1, on the reverse strand, counting down.
CGGTGCGATGAAACTGATCCGCGCCGTCCTCGCCGATGCGCCGCAACCATCGCAGGTGTAGGTAATCGCCGTACCAATCTTTAGTCCCGCGATCTTTTCTTCGGGCACGTAGAACCGCAGCTTTCGTTTGTTATCGGGCAGAACCGCAACCACCGGCGTGTTGGCGGGAACCCATTCACCCTGATTGAAAAATGTCTGCTCAACCACGCCCTTAGCGGGAGACGTGGGGGCAATCTCGCTGCGGACCTTGCGCTGTGATCGAAGCGCCGCCTGCGCTCCGGCAACCCCCGCCTGCGCCGCAAGGATTTGCCCGCTGCGTCCAGCAGTTAATTCTGATGAGCGGATTTGCGCGCGTGTTTGCAGCAGGTTCGCCTGCGCGCCATCGCGTGCTGCCCGCGCCGAATCGAGCTGAGAACGCGAGGCGAAACCGCGACTTTGCAGCGCCGACATTCGTTCAAAATCGTGCTGACTTTTCACCAATTGCGCCTGCGCGCCCGCTTCACTGGCGCGAAATACGTCGATTTCGGCCTGCCGCTGTTTGGCGTCGGCCAAGTCTGACGCCTGGGCTGAATTGGCGACAACCTGCGCCTCGGCCTGACTTACCGATGCGTCTGACGTTTCAGGATCAAGCGAAAACAAAGCCGCACCGAGCGCCACGCTGGCACCGCGATCCCCCGCGCGGCTTTGCAAACGGCCCGAGACCGGCGCTGCGACATAAACCGTTTCGCCCTCAATATAGCCGAGCCATGCGGTCTCAGGCACAGACCTGCCGAACCACCACCACACCGCTGCGGCGCATAGCACCAGCAGACCAAATATCAGTGGCTTCGAAAAGGATTTCATTAGTCGTGCGTCCTAATTGGCGGGTGGCCATTATGATGGTTTGTGAGTACCCCTTTGATAAATCAAGCCCTCCCCGGAATACTGGAAATTCGCATATGACCCAACGCAGTCGTTGCACAGCCGCAACCGGGAACATTCACGCGCACAAGCATCGCTAAGGCGGGGGAAATGGGGAAACTGGCCGCGCTGCGGCTTGCCCTTTCGCGTTAGTGGAGCCATAGGCCCGGCATCAGCCCCAGCGCCAAGGATGATCCCGCATGAAGGTTCGCGTTTTTGTCAGCCTGAAGAAGGGGGTTCTTGATCCGCAAGGCCGGGCGATCCACCATGCTATCGAAGGCCTCGGTATCTCCGGGGTGCAAGATGTCCGCGCGGGCAAGATGCTTGAGCTTGATGTTGATGACACGGTTTCGGACGCTGACCTTGATACCATGGCGCGTCAGCTGCTCGCCAATATGGTGATTGAAAATTACCGGATTGAAAGAGTCGTGGCGTGAACGCTTTTCGCTCAGCTGTAATCACCTTCCCCGGATCGAATTGCGACCGGGATATGGCCGATGCGCTGGAAAAGATTTCCGGCACCGCGCCGTTCCGCGTGTGGCACGGCGATGCCGATCTGCCCGATCGCCTTGATTTCATCGCCCTGCCCGGTGGGTTTTCCTATGGCGATTATTTGCGATCCGGTGCGATGGCGGCGCGCAGCCCGGTGATGCAGGCGGTGATCGCCGCTGCCGCGCGCGGTGTATCGGTGCTCGGGGTTTGCAATGGCTTTCAGGTGTTGACCGAGGCTGGCCTGCTGCCCGGCGCGCTGATGCGCAACGCCGGTATCCGCTTCGTCTGCCGCGATGTTGCGCTGACTGTGGAGAATAGCCAATCGCTGTTCACGGCGGGGTACAGTCAAGGGCAAGCTATCAGTCTCCCCGTCGCGCATCACGATGGCAACTTTTTTGCCGATGATGCCACGCTTGACCGGATTGAAGGTGAAGGCCGCGTAGCCTTCCGCTATGCCGAGGCGGTGAACGGTTCCGCGCGCAACATTGCCGGAGTGCTCAACGATGCTGGAAATGTACTCGGCATGATGCCGCATCCTGAAAGAGTGATCGAAGCGGCGCACGGCGGCACCGATGGACGAGCTCTGTTCGAAAGCGCGATCAAAAGCTTGGTCAGCGCCTAGAAATCGCCAGCTGTTGACCTTAGGCTGCCTCGCCGGTCCGGCGCGCGATATTGTGTTGGAACAGTTTGAGTGCTTCCTCAGGCACCATCGGACGCCCGAAGAAAAAGCCCTGAATTTTGTTGGCTCCAAGGCTGCGAACCATCGCCAGCTCAGCTTCGGTTTCTACGCCCTCTGCAGTGGTGGACATATCGAGGCTTTGCGCCATTGCCACCACGGCGCGAATAATCGCTAGGCTCTCCTTGTTACCGGTTGCCGCGCCCTGAACGAAGCTGCGATCAACCTTGATCGTCGAAAAGCGCAGCTTTCTGATATAGCCGAGCGACGAATAGCCGGTGCCAAAGTCATCGAGCGCGATGCCGCAGCCAAGCGCCATGCACTGTTCCAGCGTCGCGCGTGCCGTGGTGGCATCGCGCAGAAAGATGCTTTCAGTAACTTCCAGCTCCAGCCGGTTCGCGGGCAAACCGCTGATTGCCAGCGCCGCAACCACGGTTGATGCAAAATGCTGATCAAGCAATTGCTCACCCGAAACATTGACGGCAACCTTGATATGGCTTGGCCATTTGGTCGCCTCACGACAGGCGGTTTTTAGCACCCATTCACCAATCGGGACGATTAGCCGGGTGTCTTCGGCGAGCGGAATGAACTTGCCGGGGCTGACCGATCCATGCTCGGGGCTTTCCCAGCGCAGCAGCGCCTCAAAACTGACCACGGCCTCGCTGCCCGAGTCGACGACCGGCTGGTAATGCAGTTTCAGTTCATCGCGCTCCAAGGCGCGGCGCAGTGAGAACTCCAGCTTGCGGCGCTCTTCGGCATGGGCGTGCAAGGTCGGTTCATAGGAGCAATGGGTCCCGCGCCCGGCATCCTTGGCGCGGTACAGAGCCAGATCGGCGTTGCGCATCAGCGTTTCCACCGTCGAACCATCGCGCGGACCAACCGCCGAGCCGACGCTGGCACCAACATAAAGCGTGTGGTGGTCGACTTCATAGGGCTGCGAAAGCCGCTCGATAACCTGACGGGCAACGTGCTCCACCCGTTGCATGTCTGAAGCATCACGAATGACGATGGCAAATTCATCGCCGCCCAATCGCCCGCACAGCTCATTCTCGGTCAAAAGTTCGCGCAACCGCGCTGC
>JAYVNC010000186.1:0-13598 GCA_043758655.1 Novosphingobium sp. | reverse complement strand
ACCAGATCAAATCACTCATGGCAGCGCCTCCTTGCGCCGCCATTGAATCAACCAATCCTCAATCACGCAAGCACTTTAATAGGTCCTGACCCTAGTTGCTGCTTTGGATTGCCGATTTTGAAGCGCACATAGCGTTCGGGCATATTTTCCGACCAATAAAGTCGGAACTCGTTCATGTCCGTGACCACGGCAAAGCGCGGCTGCACCGGGGCGTTCATCGGCAGTCCGCGCCGCGCGCCCCACAGATAATCCTGTGCCTGTTGCACCGGCGAACGGGTGTTACCCTTGCGGTTTTGCTTGGCATCAAGGCCGGAGTGAATATCTTTGAACTCACAGACAATCTGCGGGATTTCGGGGCGCCCATCCCCGAAAATTCCGATGGCAAGATCGGCTTTGCCTTTGCCGCCAGTCTGGCCTGCGCCTTCTACCGCAAATTGCGGATGAAGGTTGAAGCGCGGTGTGCCTCCCCCGTCGGAAACATAACCCCAAGTTTCGACGAAAAAGCGCTGAACAAACGCGCCCTCGGCCTGTGTTTCCTTCTTTAGCTCTCGCCCGAGCCAGCTCTGCAATTTTGCCAGCAGCGGAGCGTCATGCCCGGCGTTCAGATAATCGCGAAATTCGTATTCCATTTCGCCGCGCAAAAAGGAGCGGTCCAGCAAAGGTTTGAAGCGGTTAACGGCCATACCGCATACCTGCCGCGATTGGATGGAAAAATCTACCTACAGGTTTTTGGCTTTACCCGTTTGTTTGGCGCGCCGGGATTTGCTAATTGCAAAATATGGAAGGCACCCAACTCGGTTTTGATCTTGGCGAACAGCCGCACGACCCGGACAAGCCTTTGTTCGATCCCGATGAAATTCGTGTGGAATGTCATGCACTGATTGCAGAAGCCCGCGCCAACGCGGTTGAACTGGTCTGGGATGCAGGTACGCTCAAATACAATCGCATCCTGTTCCCCCACGTCGCCAGTTGGATTCCGGACGAGGCGGAGCGGGCGCAGCTTTGCTTGGAATTTGCCGAGGAATGTAGAAAAATAGAGCTGTTACTGGCAGCCTGAACCCTACTCCTCCCCCATCCGCAGCGCAGCGATAAATGCCTCCTGCGGAATGCTGACATTGCCATATTCCCGCATCCGGGCCTTGCCCTTCTTCTGCTTATCCAGCAGCTTCTTCTTGCGTGAAATGTCCCCGCCGTAGCACTTCGCCGTCACGTCCTTGCGCATCGCGGCGATTGTCTCGCGGGCTATCACTTTGCCGCCGATGGCTGCCTGGATGGGCACTTTGAACAGGTGGCGCGGGATTAGATCCTTGAGCCGTTCGCACATGTGGCGGCCTCTTGCCTCCGCCACGCCGCGGTGGACGATCATGCTTAGCGCGTCGACGGGTTCGTTGTTTACGAGAATGCTCATTTTGACGAGGTCGCCTTCGCGCAGCCCGATTTGCTCGTAGTCGAAGGAGGCATAGCCGCGGCTGATGCTTTTGAGGCGGTCGTAGAAATCGAACACCACTTCGTTGAGCGGCAGCTCGTAGTTCACCTGGGCGCGGCCGCCCACGTATGTCAGGCCGGTCTGCACGCCGCGGCGATCCTGGCACAGCTTGAGGATTGAGCCGAGGTATTCATCCGGCGTGTAGATCGTCGCCTTGATCCACGGTTCGTCGATCTGTTCGATGCGGCTGGGATCGGGGTAGTCTGCCGGGTTGTGGAGCAGGATTTCGCGCGCGTCGTCAGTTTTGGATTTGCGCAGCTGGATGCGGTAAACCACTGATGGCGCTGTGGTTATCAGGTCGAGGTCGTATTCGCGGGTCAGGCGCTCCTGAATGATTTCGAGGTGGAGAAGCCCGAGGAAACCGCAGCGGAAGCCAAAGCCGAGCGCGGCGCTGCTCTCGGTTTCGAAGGAGAAGCTGGCATCGTTGAGCCGCAGGCGCGAGATTGATTCGCGCAGTTTTTCGAAGTCTGCCGCGTCAACCGGGAACAGCCCGCAGAACACCACTGGCTGAACTTCCTTGAAGCCGGGAAGCGCAGCGCTCGCGCCGTTTTTGACCGTGGTGATGGTATCGCCGACGCGGGCCTGCGCGACCTCCTTGATCTGCGCGGTGATGAAGCCGATTTCGCCGGGGCCGAGTTCGGGCAATTGTTCGATCTTGGGGGTGAAGCAGCCGGTGCGGTCAATCAGGTGCTCGGTGCCGCCGGCCATGAACTTGACCTGCAGCCCCTTTTTGATCACGCCGTCGATCACGCGGACGAGGATGACGACGCCGAGGTAGGGATCGTACCAGGAATCGACCAGCATGGCTTTGAGCGGCGCGTTGCGGTCACCCTTGGGCGGCGGGATGCGTTTGACCACGGCTTCGAGCACTTCGGCGATGCCGATGCCCGATTTGGCGCTGGTGAGGACGGCTTGGGAGGCGTCTAGCCCGATGACTTCCTCGATTTCGGCGCGGACTTTTTCGGGTTCAGCGGCGGGAAGGTCAATTTTGTTGATGACCGGGACGATTTCGTGGTCGTGTTCGATCGACTGATAGACGTTGGCGAGGGTTTGGGCTTCGACGCCTTGCGCGGCATCGACCACGAGGAGCGCGCCTTCGCAGGCGGCGAGGCTGCGCGAGACTTCATAGGCGAAATCGACGTGGCCGGGGGTGTCCATCAGGTTGAGTTCGTAAGTTTCGCCGTCGAGCGCGGTGTAGCTGAGGCGGACGGTTTGGGCCTTGATGGTGATCCCTCGTTCGCGCTCAATGTCCATATTATCAAGCACTTGTGCTGACATCTCGCGCTCAGTCAGCCCGCCGGTGTGCTGGATCAGCCGGTCCGCGAGCGTCGACTTGCCGTGGTCAATATGGGCTATAATGCTGAAATTGCGTATTTTTTCTAGCGCTGTCATGGAAATCTTCAAGCAAGGAGATGGTGCCTTGCGGCTCGGCACCGCCGTTAGCAGTGTCCGCCTGCGCTGTCACCTTGCACTCAGTTCAGGCTGCGCGCCCAACCTTTGTCTGGCTATCGGCCATGGCGAATTTCGGCAGGTTGAGTCCGCCGGTGGTGTTGAGCGCGATTACTCCCGCCGCCGATCCGCCCGATGGCATTCCCATCGCCTCGAGCAAATGCCGCGGCACGCGGTGACGGGTCACAAGGCCGCCCGCACCATCATCGACCAGCGACATTTCGAACTCAAGCCCCTGCATCGCGCCTTCAGAACGACGCACGGTTGAAACGACCAGTTGACCCTCGCCCAGATCGAGGACGAACTGCGTTTCGAGCGGCACATCAAACAGCCCTTCCACTGCGACACCGCCGCGCGACAGGTTGCGCATGATCACGTCATAGCGAAAGTCTTCATGGATCACCCCGACCCGGCGATAGACTGAACGCCGGTCTGGTCGGTTGTGCAGCGGGCCGTCGGGTTCGATCACCCATTGTCCGCTGGCGAGTGCTTCGAGCACGACTTCGGCGCTGCATGCAGGCGCATAAATGAAGCCCTGAATCTGATCGATCCCGAGTTCCGCCATCGCCCGCAGTTCTTCTTTGGTTTCGATGCCAGCCGCCACAGTGACCATGCCCAGCTGTTTGGCCAGGGTCGCGATGGAAGCTGCGATTGCGGCGCAGCGGCTACCGGGCTGGGTCACTTCTTGGGTAATGGATAGGTCGATCTTGATCTTATCGAAATGCGAATTGCGCAGATAGGCGATCGGCGAATTGCCGCTGCCGAAATTATCAAGCGAAACGCGCACGCCGATCTGCCGCAGCTCGTTAAAGGTTTCGCGAGCGAGAACTTCGTTGGCGGCAAAGATACTCTCGGTGAATTCCAGTTCCAGCCGGCCCGGCGCTAGTTCGGATTCAGCCAAGGCCTGCATCACCGAAGCCACGAACCCAGCGTGAATGAACTGGTCTGGCGCGATATTTACCGAAACGCTGACATTGCCGGGCCAGCCAGCGGCATCGCTACAGGCCTGCCGGATCGCCCATTCGCCGAGCGGGATGATCAGGCTCGATTCTTCGGCGATAGGGATGAACAGCGATGGCGGCAGCTCGCCAAAATCGGGATGCTCCCAGCGCATCAGCGCCTCGAGCGAGGCGACGGTATTGGTTTGGGTGCCGACAATCGGTTGATAGGCGAGTCTTATCTGACCATCAGTAAGCGCGTTGCGCAGATCCTGTTCGAGCACGCGGCGCTTTTCCGCTGCGTTTTGCAGTTCAATCGAGAAAAAGCGAAAGGTGCCGCGCCCGCTGTCCTTAGCGGCATAGAGCGCAAGATCGGCGTTGCGCACCAGTTCCTCGCGCGTCGCGCCATCGAAGGGTGCAACCGCAATCCCCACAGATGCGCCGATCACACAGCGCGCATCATCAATTGCATAAGGTTGCGAAACCAGGCCGATCAAGCGCTTGGCAATATCGCCAAGCTTCCCGCGATCATCGCAATCGGGCAGCGCGACGAGAAATTCATCGCCGCCCATCCGGCCGATCTCACCCTCGTTGCCGATCACGCCGCGCAGGCGTTCTGCAACCTGTTTGAGCAGGGCATCGCCTACCGGGTGGCCCAACGTGTCGTTGATATGTTTGAACCGGTCGAGATCTATCATCATCACCGCGCAGCTGCGCTGGCTCGCCTTGTATGAGGCGATGACGCTATCGAGCTTGTATTCCATGGTGTGGCGATTGGCGAGGCCAGTGAGCGAATCGAACCGCGCCAACCGTGCGGTGTCGCGGCGCTCACGCAAAGACTCGGTCACATCGATGCCATTGCCGCGAAAGCCCGCAAATTCGCCATCGGGCGTAAACTGAGGGCGGCCGGAAATTGACCACCAGATATCGTCATTATCAATCCGCGCACGCAGATTAAAGTGATCGAACTTTTTGCGCGAGGCCAGCAGCAGCGGCAGAGTCCGTGAAGATTCGCCGTGTGAATCCTGATTGGCGTGGAACAGGGATGCGACCGGCTGGCCACATAGATCGGTAATCACCTTGCCCAGCGCTTCGGCGACGCAATCGGAAACGTAGGTGAGATGGCCCTGCGCATTGCTGGCCCAAAACCAGCCCAACCCAGACGCTTCATAATCACGCAGCAGCGCAACAGCCTCGCGCTCCTGATCAACGCCAAGATCATGCGATGCTTCGGTCGATGCGAGACCGCGCCGAAATCCGCTGAGCCTCCTGATCATCGCTTCCCCAACCACTGGTCAGCAATCATTGCCGACAAACTTGGGCCGTCAGAAATTGACAGCACGCGAAAGCGTAACCGGGAATGGTAAACAAACCGACAAATACTAAGAGAAAACCCGCAGTTTTCCTAAGGCTCAGCCGGCCTTTCTGAGGCGGATCGTGTCGGCCAGCGCGCGCTTCTGTTCGGGCATTAATATCAGCCGACCACTGTCATCAATATCCAGCTGCTTGGCAAACGCTATCCCAGTGCGATCATCGGCAGACCAGCGCGCGGTAACGGCGATGATCTGGCCAACCCCAAGCTCAAGGTTGAACACGGTCCCCGCCGGTACATTCCACAGCCCGTGAATCATAGCCCCGGTGCGCGAAATATTGCGAATGGTCGCATCGTATCTCTCGCCCGCGTGTTCCAGCGTAACCCGGCGCAGCATCGTCTGACGTTTCGGCCGGGCCGATCTCGGTCCCTCGGCGATTACCGAAAGCCCGCGCGTCATCAAAGCCAGCGCATCTTCGCGGGTCAGCGGCTTGGCATAGATATAGCCTTGAACATGGCTGCATCCAAGCGAGCGAATGAGATCCAGTTCATCAAGCGTCTCAACCCCTTCGGCGGTGGTTTCCATATCCAGAGCCTCGGCCAGATTGACGATTGACGAGATAATCGCGCCGTTGCGGCTGCCCGGTATGGTGGCTCCGCGCACAAAGCTCTGGTCGATCTTGATCTTGTCAAACGGTGCCTTCTTCAAATAGCCGAGCGACGAATAACCGGTGCCAAAATCATCAAGCGCCAGCCGCACACCCAGCCGGTCGAGCGCGTTGAACATCGCATCGGTGGACTCGCTGTCATTCAGGAACACGCTCTCGGTGATTTCCAGTTCGAGACGGTGCGGAGCGACCTGCGCGGCGGCGAGCGCGCTCGTGACAATAGCAGGGAGAGCAGGATTGGCGAATTGCAGCGGCGAGACATTAACCGCAACGCGAACGTCATCGGGCCAATTCGCCATTTCCATGCACGCCGTGCGCAGCGCCCATTCGCCGATCTGGGCGATCAACCCGGCTTCTTCGGCAATCGGAATGAACTTGGCGGGATTGAGCGGCCCGCGCACCGGGTGCGTCCAGCGCAGCAGAGCTTCAAAGCCGGTGACTCGTTCGGTGGTAGTTGAAACCACCGGCTGGTAATAAAGCTCAAGACTGCCGGTGGCGATGGCATCGCGCAGATCCTGTTCCATCTGGCGGCGCTCCTCTGCATCGGAGTGCAGATCGGCGGCATAGAAGTAGTGCCGCCCGCGTCCGCCGTCTTTGGCCGCATAAAGCGCGAGATCGGCATTGCGGATCAGCGCCTCGGATGTCACGCCATGCTCAGGCGCTTTGGCGATGCCCAGCGAAGCGCCGATTACCACGGCCGAACCTTCGATTGAATAGGGCTGCGACAGCGCCGCAATAATCTGCTTGGCAAGCGCAGCGAGCGCTACGTCGCTTTGGTGCCCATGAATAACCACCTGAAATTCATCACCGCCCAGTCGGCCAACGCGCCCGGCCTTATCGACCACGCGTTCAAGCCGCTGCGAAACTTGGGTCAGCAATATGTCACCCACCGGATGGCCGAGCGTATCATTAACCTGCTTAAATCGATCAAGATCAATCAGGAACACCGCACAGATCCGCTGATCCATATTCCGCGCAGTGAGAATCTTTTCGAGCAATTGCGAAATTTGCAGCCGGTTGGCTAGGCCGGTGAGCGAATCGTAATGCGCAAGCCGCGATACCTTTTCTGCCGAACGTCGCCGCTCGGTAAGATCGCTGCCTGATCCGCGAAAGCCCTGGAAATTGTCGTAATCGTCATATACCGGCAGGCCGTTGATTGACCACCAGCGATCATCTTCATACTGGGTAGCCGCGCGAACCGCCAGTTCGTGAAAGCTGGAGCGGGTAGAAAGATGGAACGCCAGCGTCCGCTCGCCTTCGCGCGTCTGATCGTCAAGTGTGAACAGATCGCTGAACGGGCGGCCGATCATTTCCTTTGATTTGCGCCCCAGTTCCTCACCGACCGTGGAGGAAACATAGGTTATCATGCCCCGGCGGTCGGTTTCCCAGAACCAGCCCTGTCGGCTCTGCTCAAAGTCAGACAGAATCAGTTCGGCGCGCTGCTGGGTGCGCTCAACATGCTCTTGCTGGCGTTGCGCGAGGATATTTGCTGCCGATTGCTTCAGGCTTGATTTTATCCCCACCGCACCGCTCAAGGCGATCACGCCCAAGGCTATCGGATCTAGCGTAATCACGGCAAATCCTAGCCACAAGCCAATGTTGGCAGCCATCATGGCAAACAGTCTGCCATTACAAATAATTGCGGATACCATGCTCAAGCCAACCATCGCGACGAGCACAACATGCCAATTGTTGGCCAATGGCTGCATCCATAGCGACATGCCCATGCCAAACGTGAGCATCGGAACACCAACCAAAACTGCGACGAGAACGTAGCGATCACGGTCGCTCCGATCGAGACTTTGCTCCAGCCCTTTTGTCCAGCGTGAAGCAAGGCAGCCGAAAGCGCCCAAGCCTATTAGCAAAGCGCAAGTGAGCCCCGGCAACGACCAACTGCTCAAGGCATTGCCCAAGCCAGCGAGCAACATCGCCGGGCCGATTTGCCACCAATCGATGGGGATGGCGAAATGCTCGACAAAACGTTTGCCGCGAACTTTCGCGGTCGTTGCCGATTTGCGCGATACCGACACAGGCACAGCGTTTTCGCCGCGCAAATTGGCGCGCGCCACTAGCTGCTGTTCACCCCTATCGTCACTCATCGATGCTGTTTGGCAAATTGCGTTTGAAAAACAGTTAATAGCCGATTTTCCAAACTAAGTTTTATTGCGTGTTTTCCCGGATATTTGCCAAATCGCCCCCGTTGCCCGTTGCTGCGCAAAATTTACTTGCGCCGGGTCGCGATTCAGACTGCAAATGGCGCAAGCAAAAAATGCGTGGGGTGAGGCGTGAAGCATATTGCAATTATCGGTTCGGGTCCGGCCGGTTACTACACCGCAGAAGCAGCGCTGAAACAGTGGGGCGCCAATCCCGAAATGGGCGGCGTCATGGTCGATGTGTTTGACCGGCTGCCGGTGCCGTTCGGCCTGATTCGCACCGGGGTTGCCCCAGATCACCAGTCAATCAAGGCGGTTTCCAAGCGTTATGAGGGGGTTGCCCAGGCGGAAAACGTTCGCTTCATCGGCAATATCACCGTGGGGGACGATATTTCTATCGCCGAGCTTGAAGGGCTGTACGACGCGGTAATCCTCGCCACCGGCGCGCCGCATGACAAGGCGATGGGGCTTGAGGGCGAAGATCTCGCCAACGTGTTTGGCAGCGCCGCCTTTGTTGGCTGGTACAATGGCCACCCGCAATTCGCCACGCTTGACCCTGATCTGTCGGGGCGCTCGGCGGTGGTGATCGGCAATGGCAATGTCGCACTCGATGTTGCGCGCATTCTCGCCAAGACCCGCGCTGAATTTGCTGGCAGCGATATTGTTGCCCATGCGCTCGACGCGCTGGAAGCATCGCGAATCGAGCAGATTTCGCTGCTCGGGCGGCGCGGGCCGCATCAAATTGCCATGACCACCAAGGAACTCGGCGAACTCGCGCATCTTGAACGCGCCTGCCCGCGTGTCGATGCCGCCGACCTTCCTGACGTGGGTGAGGATGCGCTGCTCGAACCCGGCCAGCGCAAATCAGTAACCCACTTGCGCGGGTTCGCAGCGATCCCGGAAAGCCACCGCGCGGACAAGCAGGTGGAGATCGACTTCGATTTCTTCGCCGCCCCGCGCCGCATTTTGGGAGAGAACGGCAAGGTCACCGGGGTTGAGGTTGAACGCACTAGGTTAGAGGGAGGCCGCGCGGTTGGCACTGGCGAGATTTATGTCGTGCCCGCAAGCATCGTCATCGCCTGCATTGGCTATCAAACTTCGCCGATCCCCGGCGTACCGTTTGAAGAAAGCGCCGGACGTTTCGCCAATGTTGACGGGCGCATTCTGCCGGGGCTTTACTGCGTAGGCTGGGCGCGGCGCGGGCCTTCAGGCACCATCGGCACCAACAAGCCAGATGGCTTCTCGATCATTGAGCGCGTGGTTGAAGACATGGCCGAAGGCGCGATCAGCGGAGGCAGAACGGGCGGCGAAGGATTCGATGAACTCGCCACCGAACGCGGCCTAGACGTGGTCCGCTTCCGCGACTGGAAGAAAATTGAAGAAGCCGAGGTTAGGCGGGCGAGGGAGGATTCGCCGCGGGAGAAGTTTGTCAGCGTGGATGATATGATTGGGGCTGCGAGGGGGTGAAAAGCGCGCGGAATAGATTTAACTTGTCGAAACTGCGGCAATGCCGTAGTAGGCTAATCAAATGCACACGGTCGTAGAATCACCGAGCTTTTTGGTTACTGCCCGCAAGGCCGGGATGTCCGATGCGGAGCGCGAGGCGGCGGTCATGCTCGTCGCTGCGAATCCGGAGGCTGGAGATGTCGTTGTTGGCGGCGGCGGATTGTGCAAAATTCGTGTGCCGCGGCAAGGGCAAGGCAAATCGGGTGGTTACCGGGTGTTGACCTATTTCATGCTGCCGAACAGACCAGTCTATCTGGTCGCCGCATTGAGCAAATCGAAACAGTCGAACTTTAGACCAGAACAGATTAAGCTACTGGCCGAAATAGTTAAGACAATCCGAGATAATAGGTGACGACTATGGACGACGAAGATTTCAAAATGGTGATGGCAGGGCTGGAAGATGTGCGCCGCTATGAGGCTGGCGAGCGCAAAGGCTTTGTTGTCCATACCCCGGATCGCGTCAATGTAAAGTCCATCCGTTCCGCGACCAAGCAGACGCAGGAAGGCTTTGCGCGAACCTATGGCTTCAGCGTTGCATCGGTGAAGGACTGGGAACAAGGCCGCCGCCAACCCGAACGCGCCGCACGGCTACTGCTGGCGATCATCGCCAACGAGCCTGAGACGATCAGGCGGGCGCTGGAGAGGATTTGAACGGGTAGGTGAACTACTCGAAGGTTTCGCTTAAATCGCCGCCAGCGGCTATTGCGTCACGAAGCGCCAAGCCTCGCCTGATAGCAAAAAACCCGACAACCAGCAAACCTACGAGATAGTTTCCAAAGCCGGCCGGGTTAAACGGGCCACCATTTGCGCTGACGAACCCATAAAGTATGCTGGCAGTGAGATAGGCTGCGACAACCGAAAAAATTTTGCCTTTCAAAGGGTCATCAAACACCCGTTTGAATACAAGCCATTCCCATATCATGGACAAGACATATACTGCAAAAATTCCCCCAACCAACGTCCCCAATGATGCCGCCGTGGAATTATCCATTTGAATTTCCTAATTTTGCTGCGGCCAGATCGCCACAACTGAGCGCTGATCTTGCCCCGCCACGCCCCTAAACCCGCATCGGCATCAGCACGTAAAGCGCCGGACTCTTCTCATCCTTACGGATCAAAGTCGGAGCCCCAGCATCGGCCAGATGCAGTTCGACATTATCGCCGTCTATCTGGCTGAGAATATCCTTCAGATAATTGGCGTTGAAGCCAATCTCGAAGCCCTGCGCCTTGAAATCTGCGGGCAATTCTTCCGCAGCGGTGCCATTATCGGGCGAGGTTACCGACAGCGTCACCTTGTCCGTCTCCAGCGAAATCTTTACCGCGCGGGTTTTTTCGGTGGCGATAGTGGCAACCCGGTCAACGCCTTCGTAGAAGGTACGCGGATCGAGGCGGAGTAGCTTGTCGTTGCCGGTGGGAATCACCCGGCTGTAATCGGGGAATGTGCCGTCGATCAGCTTGGAAGTCAGAACAACGCCGCTCTCTCCGCCGAGCGTAAAGCGCACCTTGCTCGCGGACAGATCAATCAACACATTGGTATCGAGCGATTCTTCGAGCAGCTTGCGCAGTTCGGCAACGCATTTGCGCGGCACGATCACATCGGGCATGCCGTCTGCGCCATCGGGCTTTTTGAGCGTGTAGCGCGCGAGGCGGTGGCCATCGGTGGCAGCGGCGCGCAGTTCATCATCGGTAACGTGGAAGAAAATGCCGTTGAGGTAATACCGCGTTTCCTCGGTGCTGATCGCGAACCGGGTGCGGTCAATCATCTCAGCCAGCGTCGCGGCGGGCAGTTCGAAGCTGGTCGGCAAATCGCCTTCCACTATCACCGGAAAATCGTCGCGCGGCAGCGTTGGCAGGCTGAAACGGCTGCGCCCGGCCTTCACCGCCATGCGGCCTTCCGAAACCTCAAGGCTAACCTGACTGCCATCCTGCAACTTGCGGGCAATATCGAACAGCAGATGGGCCGAAACCGTAATCGCACCCGGCACATCGACCGAAACCGCGTTCATCGTTTCAATCACCTGAATATCGAGATCGGTCGCCATAACCTTCACCGCGCCCGCGCCCGATGCCTCAATCAGCACGTTCGACAAGATCGGAATGGTATTGCGCCGTTCAACAACGGACTGGACGTGCGACAAGCACTTGAGAAGCGTCGCGCGTTCGATTGTGGCCTTCATGTCTCTTCCGTTCCCCCTCGGGCGCGCCGTTTGGAATCGGCTGGCGCACCGGATTTGCGGACCATCTTCCTTAAGGCTGGCGCACCGGCGGGCAAGCTAAAAGGCCGGATTTCAGGGCGAAGCTGGGGATAAATGTTGAGGTATGAGGGCAAAGTGCGCGCGCGGCCTTCGACAGGCTCAAGAAATCATCGCCATCCCGCCGTTCACGTGCAATGTCTGCCCGGTGATATACCCCGCCTCGCGGCTGGCCAAGTATGCTACCGCAGCCCCGACATCCGCGCCCTCACCCATGCGGCCCATCGGGATGCGGGCGTTGAGCGCCTCCTTCTGCGCGTCGGGCAGCACTTCGGTCATCGCGGTGCGGATGAAACCGGGGGCGACGCAGTTGACTGTGATGCCCCGGCTGGCGACCTCCTGCCCGAGCGACTTTGACATCGCCACCAACCCGCCTTTGGCCGCCGCATAGTTGACCTGCCCCGGATTGCCGGTCGCGCCAACGACGCTGGTGATCGTAACAATTCGCCCGAACCGCGCCTTCATCATCGGCTTGCAGGCGGCGCGCATCAGGCGGAATGCCGCCTCAAGATTGACCCGGATAACCGCGTCCCACTCCTCATCCTTCATCCGCATCGCCAGATTATCGCGGGTGATCCCGGCGTTGTTGACCAGAATATCGATCTTGCCGAGCGTGTCGATGGTGGCAGGGATCAGGTGTTCAACCTGTTCGGTGTTGGAAAGATCGCAGGTGATTTCCACGTGATCGTGCCCGTAGGCGGCGTTCAGTTCATCGCGAAACGCGCGTAGTTTGGCCGGATTAGACCCCGATAACGCCAGCCGCGCGCCCTGTTTGGCGAGGGCATGTGCGATAGACGAACCGATCCCTCCAGAAGCTCCGGTAACGAGGGCGGTCATTCCTGTGAGGTCAAACATGCCTTTTCCCATCGTCACAGGTCCTTCGCCAGAGTTTCAATATCCGCCATCCCAACCACGCTGGTAACAGAAACATCCGCGACGGAGCGCGAAATCATCGGGCCAAGCACTTTGCCGCCCAATTCAACAAACTGCTCGACCCCGGCGTCCTTCATTGCAATTGCAGACTCCCGCCAGCGCACGCGGCCTGTGACTTGTTCTACCAACAAACGCGCGACTTCGGCGGGATCACTCACCACAGCGGCGGTTACGTTGGCGAAGAGGGGAATGTGGAATGCGCGTGGCGGGGTAACGCCCAGCGCCTCGGCCATCGCATCGGCGGCGGGCTGCATCAGCGGGCAGTGGAACGGGGCGCTTACCGGGAGCAGGATGCCGCGCTTGATCTCGAAGTCTTTGACCATTGCGATGGCGCGCTCAATCGCTTCGCGGTGGCCCGAGATGACCACCTGCGTCGGATCATTATCATTGGCTACGGTGCATATTTGCCCTTCCGCCGCTGCCTCAGCCAGCTTGGTCGCCTTGTCCAGGTCAGCCCCCAGCAAAGCCGCCATAGCACCAATTCCCACCGGCACCGCCGCCTGCATCGCTTGCCCGCGCAGTTTCAGCAGCCGCGCGGTATCAGCCAAACTGAAGGCTCCAGCAGCGCACAGCGCGGTATACTCGCCCAGCGAATGCCCAGCGACGAACTGGGCCTTGTCGGCCAGACTGATCCTGCCTTCCTTCTCCAGAATCCGCAGCACCGCGATGGCATTGGCCATGATCGCCGGTTGAGCGTTTTCGGTGAGGGTGAGGTGACCCTCCGGCCCATCGCGCATGATGGCGAAAAGCTTCTGGTTGAGCGCATCGTCAACCTCCTGAAACACCTCGCGCGCCGCCGCGCTGGCGCCAGCCAGTTCAACCCCCATGCCAACTTTTTGGCTGCCCTGCCCCGGAAAAACGAATGCGCGCATAAATCTGGCTCCTGCGATACTGACTCCCC
>JAYVNC010000185.1:0-13660 GCA_043758655.1 Novosphingobium sp. | reverse complement strand
TCCGCTAATGCGAGTCGTTCTCAATAACAAGGGCAATTTGTCCCTTTTGATCCGCCGAGCTAAGAGCATTTGATTATTTTTGAGCACCGGAGAGAACGATGAAGGCGACCATCTGGCACAACCCCGCTTGCGGCACTTCGCGCAAGACGCTGGCCATCCTTCAGGAAACCCCGGGCGTTGCGCTCACCGTGGTTGAATATCTCAAGACGCCGCCCACTGCAGCCAAGCTTGCCAAGCTTGCCAAGCTTGCCCAGCTTTACCGCGATGCCGGGTTAACCCCGGCGCAGGGCCTGCGCCTGCGCGGAACCGATGCCGAAGAACGCGGGCTGCCGGGGGCTTCAGACGCGGCGATGCTTTCCGCAATGGTTGCCGATCCGATCCTCATAGAACGACCACTGGTAGAAACCGACAAGGGCGTGCGGCTGTGCCGCCCGCAGGAAAAAGCGCTGGAAATACTTTGACGTAAACGCGGACTCGCGCATGCCAAGAGCCTTGCAAACACGGGCCAAATTTGCAAACGCGCTTCCTTCGTTTTTGCAAAAGTGAGCCTTTCCCTCCCATGACCAGTTCCCAGCTTGCCCGCGAACCCTTGCCGCGCCGGATCATGCGCCGCATTTCGCGCCGTCTTGGCCCGCTGGGGGTGTTCTTTGAGGGCTTTCTTGAACACCCGGTGATGGTCGGATCGATCATCCCGTCATCGCGGTTTACGATCGCCAAAATGCTGGCCCCGGTGAAATGGGACGAATGCCAGGTTTTTGTCGAATATGGCCCCGGCGTGGGCACCTTCTGCCGGCCTGTGCTTGATCGGCTACGTCGCGATGGTCAGCTGATTGTCATTGATACCAACCCGCTATTCATCGATTATCTGCGCGCAACGATCACCGATAGTCGCTTTTCCGCCGTGCTAGGATCAGCCACTGAGGTTGAGGAAATCGTGCGGGCACACGGTGCCGATCACGCCGATTACGTGCTTTCAGGCCTGCCGTTCTCAACCCTGCCCGATGGCATTGGCCCTGCGATTGCTGCTGCAACCCACCGCGTTTTGCGGCCCGGCGGGGCGTTCCTCGTCTATCAGTTCTCCGCCAAAGCGCGCGATTACATGGCCAAACACTTCGCCCGGATCGATGCCGGGTTCGAACTGCTCAACGTGCTGCCCTGCAAGCTGTTCTGGGGCTGGAAGGAATAGTTTTGAGAGCAAGTCGGCACCAGCGCAAAAATTACGCAAACGTATCGCTGTAGGCATCGGCAGACGGCCCGGCCAACTGGTGGTGCACCGCCGCCAGAATGGCGTTGATCAGCAACGCCACCACCGCGCCGATGATCCCGGCAACCAAGCCTATAACGATCAGCGATGCGCCGCTCTTCACCCCGGCGCCTGCGCCCATCATGCTCACGCCGAGCAGCGCGCCGAGCGCCAGCTGCACCACAGCTGCAATGACCAAATAGGCGACCAGCAGCAGCAAGTAGAATAGGAACAGGCTGCCCGCACTGCCCTTAGTCAATCCCCAGGCGCGGGTGATCGCGGTGATGGGATTGGTCACCTTTTCTATCACAATAACCGGAAGCAGCATTGAAATCCGGGTTAACGCCCAGAACAGCGCGACCAGCGCAGCGATGCCAAACACCACTGCGATGGCAGCCACTTTCGTCACCGCAATGACAACCCCGATAACTATGGCGGCGATGAGGCCAATCACCATATAGACGATGAAAATCAAAACGCCTGCACCGATCACCGTCGGCATGCTGCGCACGGCGTTAACAATCGCTTGGCCCACGGTCGGCCGGGACCGGTCGGTCCACAGCCCCATCAAGCTCATATTGCCGACAGTTTGGATCAGCATCAGCAGCATCAGATAGGGCATGATCTTGCTAAACATGCCGTTTATCGCCGCGCTCGCGGTTGCGGGATTGCCCATCGCCGCCATCATTTCCGCCTGAACATCAGAAAAGAACCACCCCCAGACCAGCCCCGGCAGCAGAAAGAACACCCCCGCAACCGGCCAGATGACGGCACGGTGCGCGCTGACCGAGGCTACGGCCTCAGTCCACGCCTGATTGCTGTCGAATCGCATAAAATGGCTTCCCCTGTTGATGCCTTGGTACTTGATATGCCAGCCAAAGCCCGCCACGCAAGCAGGGTTATGCGGCAAGACCTTCCCCCCGGCATCGAATTGCGGTGCGAGTATGCGCCGGTGCCCTATCGCGGCGCGCTCGATTTCATGGCGGCGCGCAATGCCGCGATTGCTGCGGTAGAGGCGGAGGAACTGATCTGGCTGCTCGAACATCCGCCGGTTTACACCGCCGGAACCAGCGCCGCCGCCGCCGAACTGCTCGATCCGCGCTTTGAGGTGGTAGAGGCCGGGCGCGGCGGGCGTTATACCTATCACGGGCCGGGTCAGCGGATCGGTTATGTGCTGCTGGACTTGCGCAAACGCGCGCGCGATGCCCGCGGATTTGTCCATGCGATTGAAGGCTGGGTGATCGATACGCTCAGTGATTTTGGTGTGAGCGCATGGCGCAGTCCCGGCCGCATCGGCATTTGGACGCGCGACATCGATGGCAGCGAGGCCAAGATTGGCGCAATCGGTGTGCGCATCCGCAAATGGGTTACGATGCACGGCTTTTCGGTCAATCTGTCGCCCGATCTTGCGCACTTTACCGGGATCGTTCCTTGCGGAATCGCCGATGCCGGGGTGACTAGCATGGCGCGGCTCGGCTTCGCGCTTGCCAGTGAGGACTGGGATCGGGCATTGCTAGCGCGCGCCGGGCATTTCCTCGCCCAGCTTGAATTGCCCTGCCCACCGGAGTCTGTTTGATGACCAAGCCCAGCCTTTTTGTAATCGGAGCCTTGCTGGCGACTTTGGTTCTGGGCACGGCCGCCTGCAAAAAGCAGCCGGCCCAGCAGGTTCAGGCGGGCGGCGAGATTCTTCCCGGATCGGCCAGCGATGCCATGCTGCCGCTCGACACCGTAACTTCGCAGCCGCCGCTCGCGCCGAAGATTGAAAAAGCTCCGAGCACCGGCAAGGCGCGCGCCGCTGCGGCTGGCGATCCTGTCGCCGAACAAGCTCCCGGCCCCGCAGCGCCAGACACGCCGCCGGGCTGATCGCAGCTTGGACCAGCCGCACCGTTACGATTGGAATTGGCGGCATTTCGCAGCGCTGATGGGTGCCAACGCCATGCTCGCGCTGGGGCCGTGGTGGGTGCGGATGGCAGACTCAGGCCCAGTTTCGGCCGCATTCTGGCGCGTGTTCCTGCCGCTGCCCCTGTTGTTCATTCTGGCCCGCGCCAATCACCAGCCGCTCACGGGAATGCCGCGCCGCACTTTCGTTATGGTCATCGCCGCCGGGCTGTTCTTCGCGGTTGATCTTGCCAGCTGGCACTTGGGCATCGGCATGACGCGGCTGGGCAATGCCACGCTATTCGGCAATGCCGGATCGATAATCGTAATGGTCTGGGCCCTGATCGCACTCGCCCGCCGCCCCCGCCGAAGCGAGCTTCTGGCGCTCGCCGCAGCGCTCGGCGGGGCGGGCATTCTGTTTGGCCGCAGCCTTGAAATTTCCACCCGCACATTGGCGGGAGATGTGTTCTGCCTGTTCGCCGGGCTTTGTTACGCGTTCTATATTATCCCTCTGCAAAAAGCGCGGCAGCGCCTTGGCAACTGGTCGCTTCTCGCATGGTCGAGCCTCGCCAGTGCGCCCTTGCTGCTGTTGATCGCGGTGCTGCATGGAGAACCCGTTTGGCCGCAAACCTGGTGGCCGGTAATCGGACTTGCGGCGGGCAGTCAGCTGATCGGGCAGGGCCTTCTGGTCTATGCGATGCGCCACTTCCCGCCGCTGATAATCGGGCTGACGCTGCTGCTGCAACCGGTGATCGGCGTCGCGGCGGGGTGGCTTGCGTTTGGCGAGGTGTTCACCGGCTGGGATGCGGCGGGAATGGTGATGGTCGCCGCCGCGCTGGTGGTGGCCCGTGCGGGCGAGCGAGACTAATCGCGCTTGCCAAAATCGCCGTTCATCGCCTAGTCTGACCTCCGCACTTTACGCAAAGGGCAAGGGTAATGGGGCAACCAGCAGCACGATTTGGCGATATGCACGTGTGCCCGATGGTCACCCCGGGCACCCCGCCTATCCCGCACGTTGGCGGCCCGATTCTGCCCACGTGCTCGGTCAACGTGCTCACCGGCAAGATCCCGCAGGCCCGCGTGACCGACAAATGCCTCTGCGTTGGTCCGCCCGATATTATCGCGAAGGGATCGGCGACGGTCTATGTCAACAAGCTAATGGCCGCCCGCATGGGAGACATGACCGCGCACGGCGGCACGATCATGATTGGGCTGCCGACGGTGCTGATTGGCGGTTGATGGAGCGAGCAAATGCAATGAGCAAGTTCATTCCAATGTCCAAGGTCTTTGCCGAGTGGCACAAAGACCCTGAATTCAAGCGTGAATACGATGCACTTGAGGAAGAATTCGCCCTCGCCGCCGCGCTGATCAAGGCGCGCACTGATGCTGACCTGACGCAGGAAGAAATCACCCGGCGCATGGGCACAACGCAGAGCGCCGTTGCCCGGCTGGAGGGTGGCAAGTCGCGGCCATCGACAACCACGTTGGCGAAGTTCGCCAAGGCGACCGGGACACGGTTGAGGGTTAGTTTTGAGCGGATTGGGGATTGAAAACGACAGCCCTCAGTCTGTCTTCTTAACGCCAACCCTCAGGTAGCGGTTGGCCTGGCGATTTCCACGGCCCGACATACAGACCGTTCTTGCGGCGCTCGATTTCCGACTGATCCTTATTCGCAAAGTCCTTACGTACTGAATCGTCGCTACGCGCATTTCTGGTTTCCGCAATAAGTGACAACCACTTTGCCTTGCTGACCCCGAAAGGGCGAATCGGGTAAAGGGGAGCCTTTCGCTCAAATGCGCCCGCCCTGAGCATCAACTCGCGCATTGCGTCGAGATCACTACCTGCCCATTCGTTGATTGATTGACCGAGCGTCGCAGCTAGGGACGCATACAAGGCGCCAGATCCACTCGGGTCAGGATCAGCTCTACGCCACGGTGCGCTGCGAATTTGGTACACGTAGTACCAGAATGCGGCCTGCTGGTTGTTCCCATGTTCGAGTAGTAAACTGATAACTTGGATATAGGTGAACGGCTCCACCGCATCCGGATGAGCCATTACGTAGCTAACGGCCGCGTCCCGCTTTTTGGTATCATTCGAGTTAATCCAGATTGCCACAATTTCAGACGTCAATGGTGCTGCGCCGTCAACATATTCTGTGCCGTCGAATTGGTAAATTTCACCGAGCGCAGGAAAGATTTTTCCGGTCAACAAGCAGTTGGGGACCATAGGTGAAAACGGCCCGTAGACGTCATTCTGATTTGGAGCGACCGATCCGTCGAAATAGCCGGTCACTTGATCACGAACCGCTGAATAGGGTGGGTTGGGATTGTTTTCAAAAGGGCTGGAGCTGATAGCGCCTTCAGAATTGCAGTCTATATGTCGAAGTTCAAAGTATGGTTTTTCTGGCGTGCTGTATTCTGCGTTCTGCGCCGCGATGACGGTTGTGATTTGCTCACCGCCCATAGGACTTACCACAAACATCCAGACTGATCTGGCACCTTTCGGCTGGTAGACTCGGTACGCCACGCGCTTTGATGAAGCAGACTCCACCAGTTCCCAGTTCTGTGTTGCCAACAAGGCCGTTTGGTTGGCTTCTACTAAAGCGGCTCTAGCAGTAAGATAACCCTGTTGGTCATTGAGCATAAACTGAGCCGCCTGCTTCAGCCACAGGTTCTTCGCAAACAGTTTGCTTTTTATATCTATTTTATGTCGACCAAGAAGTGCAATCGCTTCTTTTGGGTTCAAATAGACATCAGTCTCCGCTTGAAGTGACACAAGGTCTTGTAATACTTTTTCATTTGCCGCGCAAAGTGCGCTCAGCCGTTCGAAACTCTTTTGATCATCGATAGGTCCGTTTTTCTCAACAGGCAGGATTGAGCGCGGCGCACGCGCCTTCACCAATTCGATCGTGAGCATACGGTCACCAGCAAGGCTGGGAGCTTTTGCGGCATTGGCCACCAATTTGGGCCAAGTCGCCGCCATCGCTGACAGGCAAGCGTCAGGCCGGACTGATGGAGCCAATTGTGCAGAAGGCTCGAGTCCCGCTAGCAGTGAAGCAAGAAATAACATCATCGCCCCCCCAAATCCCCCTTACTAACGCTCCCGCTCGCCATCTCGAGCATCCGGTCCAAGCTCTTCTTCGCCTGCAACCGCAGCCCCTCTTCAATCTCCACCCTCGGCGATAAATCCCGCAAAGCAACGTACAGTTTCTCCAGCGTATTGAGCGCCATATAGGGGCAAATGTTGCAGTTGCAGTTGCCGTCTGCACCTGGCGCGCCGATGAATTGCTTGTGCGGCAGCGCCTTTTCCATCTGGTGGATGATGTGCGGTTCGGTGGCCACTATAAGCGTGTCGCCTTCCATCGCCTTGGCATAGTTTAGGATGCCGCTGGTTGAGCCGACGTAGTCCGCGTGGTCGATGATGTGCGGCGGGCATTCGGGGTGCGCGGCGACAGGTGCGCCGGGGTGCTGGGCCTTGAGCTTGATCAGCTCGGTTTCGCTGAAGGCTTCGTGGACGATGCAAACCCCCGGCCACAGCAGCATGTCGCGGCCAAACTTGCGGTTGAGCCAGCCTCCCAAATGGCGGTCCGGCCCGAAGATGATCTTCTGATCGGGGGCGATCTGGGCGAGGATGGTTTCGGCGCTGGAACTGGTGACGATGACATCGCTCAGCGCCTTCACCTCGGTTGAGCAGTTGATATAGGTAAGCGCAATGTGATCCGGGTTCGCCTCGCGGAAAGCTTTGAACTTTTCCGGCGGGCACGAATCTTCAAGGCTGCACCCGGCATTCATGTCGGGCAGGATGACGATCTTGTTCGGCGCGAGGATTTTGGCGGTTTCGGCCATGAATTTGACCCCGCAAAAGGCGATGACATCGGCGTCGCTCTCCGCCGCGCGGCGTGACAGTTCGAGGCTATCCCCGATGAAATCGGCCAGATCCTGAATCTCGGGGCGCTGATAATAATGCGCGAGGATCACCGCGTTGCGATCCTTGCGGAGCCGGTTGATTTCCTCGCGAATATCGATGCCTGTAAGGCTGGCGGTCATCACACTCATGGCACTTCCTTCTCTCCGTCAAAGCGGACGGTAACTGTTGCATCGTGATATCCTGCGGCTTGCAGCGGCACGATAAAATTCTGGCGCATGGCAGCGCGTGCTGCGGTGTGGGCAAGGTTCATCAGCGCCGGGTTGGCCGCTGCGGTGCGCGCTTGTTGTTCGGCGAGCCGGGTATTGTCGCGTGTTAGTTTCGCTTGAACATCACGCGGAATCCACACGCCTTCGCGCAGGTATTGCGCATGGGCTTCATCAAGGTTGGGGCGGCTGAGCTCAATTGCGGGCAGGGTGACGTTGAGCTGTCGCTTTTCAGCAACCCATGCGAAACTGCCCTTACCGAGTTTTGACAGGTCGAGCGTGTAATCAACCCGCGCCGGTATGATCGCGACCTGATGCACTCTGAGCAAACCGTAAAGTTGGCTGCTATCCGCCGAAACCACCGGCGAAAGCTGCGCGGAGAAAACCGTTAGCCGGTCAGCCTTTTCAAACGCGGCAAGGCTGACGGCGATGGGATCGCCAAGGTCTTCGGTGTGGAATTTCTGCCACAACTGCTGCGCGGCAAAGGCGAGCAAGGTACCGAAGGCGATCATTAGCGTCGCCCCGGGCCGGGTTCGGTCAGGGGTCAGATGTTCAGCGACCATAGTTCGCCCTTCCGTGCCACCCGGCCTTTGCCTTCAAGGTCAATCAGATGCGCGAGCACCGAACGCCCCGCCGCTGGCCACAGCCGCTGATCGACGCTTTTGTACATACGCGGGACCATTGCGGCGATCTCCGCCACGCCTTCCTCAATCAGTTTGACGATTTGGCGTTCGCGCTGGCGGCGGTGGCCGATCATCCCGCGCACCAGTTGCTGCGGCTTATCGACTTGGCTCCCGTGTGCCGGATAATAGACCCGGTCAGTGCGGGTGTAGAGTTTATCAAGGCTGGCCATATAGGCGGCCATGTCGCCATCGGGGGGCGAGACGACACTGGTGGACCAGCCCATCACGTGATCGCCGGTGAACAGTGCGCCGCTTTGTTCGAGCGCAAAGCACAGGTGGTTGGAGGTGTGGCCGGGAGTGGCGACGGCGGTGAGCGTCCAGTCGGGGCCGGTCAGGCTCTCGCCATCCGCCAGCACGCGATCGGGGGCATAGGTGGTGTCAAACGCGGCGTCGGACCGCGGGCCGTCATCCTCGAGCGATAGTGCCGCGCAGCCAATAATTGGTGCTCCCGTTGCCAGTTTGAGCGTGGCGGCGGCGGGCGAGTGATCGCGGTGGGTGTGGGTGCAACAAATTGCCGTGACTTTGGCCTCACCAATGGCTCCCAAGAGCGCGGCGATGTGCGCGGGATCATCCGGGCCGGGATCGATCACCGCCACCGCATCGCCCGCGCCGACGATGTAAGTTTCGGTGCCGGTAAAGGTGAACGGCGATGGGTTCGGTGCCAGCACGCGCCGCACCAGCGGTTCGAGGCGCTCGGCGAGGCCGGTGGGCCAGGGTTTGGCGGGGATATCCATCACGGGCGATATGGGTATTTGTGAGGAGCGTGTCGAGCGGTTAGGAAGGTGGCGAGGAGAATTTGATGGCTGACGATCCGCTGATCCTGGTGCTCGATGAAGGCACGACATCCACCCGCGCGATGGTGTTTGGCCTCGATGGCCGCGTAGTGGCGGTGGCGCAGGCCGACCTCACGCAGCATTATCCGCAGCCCGGCTGGGTTGAGCACGATGCCGCGGAGATTTGGGAGCGGACGCTTAAAGTGGCGTGTGAGGTTATCGCGAAGGTCGGCGGGGCAGAACGAATTGCCTGCCTCGGCATCACCAACCAACGCGAAACCGTGGTGGCATGGGACCGGCAGAGCGGTGAGCCGCTGGCGCGGGCCATCGTTTGGCAGGACCGGCGCACCGCTGACACTTGCGCCGCGCTGAAAAAGCGCGGGCTGGAAGCCGATGTCCAGACCAAAACCGGCCTGCTGCTCGATCCCTATTTCTCCGCCACCAAAGCGCGCTGGTTAATCGATAACCAGCCTGCGGTGCGCGGCGCGGCGGATGCCGGGCGGCTGGCGCTGGGCACGGTTGAATCGTGGCTGGCGTTCAAGCTTACTGGGGGCTTGCATATCAGCGATGCCAGCAATGCCAGCCGCACGCTGCTGCTCGGGCTTGATGGCAAGCAATGGGATCCGGGGCTGTGCGATCTGTTCGGGGTGCCGAAGCACGCGCTGGGTGAGGTTACTGATAGCGCCGGAACGTTCGGCGTGACGCTGCCCGAATGGTTCGGCACCAGCATCCCGCTCACCGGCATGGCAGGCGATCAGCAGGCGGCCACCATTGGCCAGGGCTGCCTTTCGCCCGGAGAGACCAAAGCGACGTACGGCACCGGGGCATTTATCCTCGCCAACATGGGTGCGCGGCTGCCGCGTTCCGCCAATCGCCTGCTCGGCACGGTGCTGTGCCAGATTGACGGCAAGCGCAGCTATGCGCTCGAAGGATCGGTGTTTGTTGCAGGCTCGATGATTAAGTGGCTGCGCGATGGGCTGGGGCTAATCGGCAGCGCTGCTGAAACCGAAGCGCTGGCGGGGTCCGTGGAGGACAGCGCCGGGGTGGTGGTGGTCCCGGCGCTCTCGGGCCTCGGCGCGCCGCACTGGCGGCCCGGAGCGCGGGGGCTGATTTCGGGGCTCAGCTTTGCGGCGGGAAAGGCGCATGTTGTGCGGGCAACGCTCGAAGCCATGGCCAGCCAGACGCGCGATCTTGCCGATGCCTTCGCCGCCGATGGCGCGCCATGGCGGTCGTTGCGGATCGACGGCGGGATGAGCGCTAACAACTGGGTGGCACAGGATCTTGCCGATATGCTCGCGATCCCGGTTGAGCGCCCGGCGATGGTCGAGACAACCGCGCTGGGCGCGGCAATGCTGGCGGGGCTGGGGGCGGGAATGTTCGGCTCGCTGAGCGAAGCGGTCAAGGCGATGCGCGGCGAGCGACAGCAGTTTTTGCCCAAGATGAATGAGGCAACGCGCGCGGGGCGTATCACGCAGTGGAAGGCGGCGTTGGCGCTGCTCTAACCCACCAGCCCGCTCAGCCGCTCCCGCAACCGATCAATCGCGGGCGGCAGGTTATCCTCCGCCTCGCGCCATGCGGTGTCGAGCCGCATCAGGCGGGCATAGAACCGTTCGGTGGTGGCGATAAGTTGCTGGACCTCGGGCGCGAGCATGGCGAGCCACGCAGGATCGGAAGCAGCCGCACTTTTCTGCAAGCGGCCATATCGGCGCAGCTGAAAATCGCTGATCTCGCCGCGAAAATAGGCACGGTGGTTAAGCAGCCAAGCCAGCGCGTGCATCATCCGCGTGGTGGTGCGCAGCGCTTCACAGGAAAGCGCCACCCGCGCTAGGTCTTCGTGGCCGGGATAGGGCGGATCGGACAGGTCAAAAGCCGCGCGCACTTCGTCGGACAGCACAAGGCCTTCGCCGTAAAGCGATTCAACGATATGCGGATTGATGCTCGACGGCCTGCCCATGATGGAGGGCGATAGCCCCAGCGAATCGCCGGGTTCAACCGGCACGTTGCCCGGTTCCCCGACCATTTCGGGACTGTTCCGTATCGGTACGGTTTTTGGCGGGTGTTGGCTGGGCAAGGCAATGCGCTGCACAGCAACCAATCTCCTTGTTTGAGTCTTTAGGGCGATCTCAGGCGATGATATCCGGGATCAGGTAATCGGCAATAATCGCCATTTGGTCCTTAAGCCGCAGCTTGCGCTTTTTCAGCCGGGCGATCTGCAGCTGATCGCCCGCGTTGGCGAGTGTCAGGGCGTCAATTGCCGCGTCAAGGTCACGGTGTTCAATCTTGAGAACCTCCAGATGCTTGCGCATCTCGTCTTCGTTCACGCCGGACCCTTCCATTCATCGCTGCTTAGCCACAGTCCGCAGAACCATGAAACGACCCACCGCGCGGGGCGGGCAATTCCTCCGAAATGCACCCTTAGGTGCTTCGCAACTTAATAGTAATGTGCTTTTATGACAATCGAGCTGCGGGACTTTCCGATCGCGAGTCGGAAGTGCCGCTGTGGACCCGGACTGGCCGGGATGGAGCAACCAAGGAGTCTGCCCATGGAACAGTCGCATGTCAGTGCACTGCAACTCAAGCATCAAGGTCTCGAGCGTGAAATTCGCGCCGAAATGACCCGCCCCGCCCCTGATATGGCGCATGTCCAGATCCTCAAAAAGCGCAAGCTACGGATCAAGGAAGAAATTACCCACATCTGAATCTCCGGCAATCGGGGGGCCGTTGGCCGGCCCCCCGATGCCCCGGTTGTTGGCGCAAACGACAATAACCGCTGCGTGCAAGTGAATACGAACCCATGCGTGGCCAAACGCGCGCATTTGGAGTAGCTTGGCAGCTATGATCAATGCGATTGCCGCTGCCCGCACCATCCTGACGCGCCTGCACGAGGTTATGGCGTCGCGTGATCGCGCGCAGACCAAGCTCAACACCGTTGTCGAAGTGATCGGTGAAGGCCTCGATAGCGAGGTTTGCTCGGTCTATCTGCTGCGCGAAGGCATGCTCGAACTGTTCGCCACCAAAGGCTTGGCGCAGGAAGCCGTCCACGTCACCCGGATGGCGCTGGGCGAAGGGCTGGTCGGCACGATTGGCGGCAATGTCGAAACGCTCAACCTTGCCGAAGCCACCGCGCATCCTGACTTTTCGTTCCGGCCTGAAACCGGCGAGGAAAAATTCCATTCGTTCGCCGGGGTGCCCATTGTCCGGCGTGAACGGGCGATTGGTGTGCTCTGCGTCCAACATGTCGATCCGCGTCGTTACGAGGAAGTTGAGATTGAGGCGCTGCAAACGGTGGCGATGGTGCTGTCTGAATTGATCGCCAATGCCGGACTGGTTGATGAGGAAGAGGCTTGGGGGCTTACCCCGGCACAGACTGGCCCATCGCTGATGCGCGGGCTGACCTTGGTCAAGGGGCTCGCGGCGGGTGCGGCGGTGTTCCATCAGCCGCGCGTTACCATCGAGCATACCGTCGCTGAGGATACCGAAGCCGAGCGCGAGCGGGTGCTGCTCGCTTTCGGCAAAATGCGCGAACAAATTGAGCGGATGACATCGCAAGCCGAATTCGGCGTCGGAGGTGAGCATGATGAAGTGCTCGAGACGTACAAGATGTTCGCCTACGATGAAGGCTGGACCCGACGGATTAACACCGCGATCGATTCAGGGCTGACCGCTGAGGCGGCAATTGAGCGCGTCCAGCAGCACACCCGCATGCGCATGCGCCAGATCGATGATCCGCTGCTGGCAGACCGGATGCACGATCTTGAAGACCTGTCGAACCGCCTGCTGCGCATCGTATCGGGGCAGCTTGGCACGGCGGCGGCCAAGGGCCTTCGCGGCGATGCCATCCTGATCGCGCGCAATCTCGGCCCGGCAGAGCTGCTGGAATATGACAAACGGCGGCTGAAAGGCGTGATCCTGGAAGAAGGCTCGCTCACCGCGCATGTGGTGATTGTCGCGCGGGCGATGGGCATTCCGGTGCTCGGGCGGGTGCAGGGCCTGCGCGGGCAGGTGCGCGAAGGCGATGAGCTGCTGCTCGATGCCGATCTCGGCATGGCCACCGCACGGCCTTCGCAGGCGATGACCGACGCATTTGGCACGCGGTTCGCGCGCAATCGTGAGCGGCAGGCGGCCTATGCCCTGATGCGCGATGTTGAGCCGCGCACCAGTGACGGCCTGCGCGTTCAGGTGATGATGAACGCCGGTTTGCGCGATGATCTGCCGCTGCTCACCATGACCGGGGCCGACGGAATTGGGCTGTTCCGCACCGAATTTCAGTTCCTCGTTTCGGCGACGCTGCCCGCGCGTGAGCGGCAGGCGCGGCTTTACCGCGATGTGCTCGATGCCGCATCGGGCAAGCCGGTGGTGTTCCGCACGGTCGATATTGGCGGAGACAAGGCGCTGCCGTATCTGCGGCAAGACAACACCGGCATTGAGGAGAACCCGGCGATGGGCTGGCGCGCGCTGCGCGTGGCGCTCGAACGTGGCGGCTTGCTTAAGGCGCAGGCGCGCGCGCTGCTCGAAGCATCGGCGGGGCGCACACTCAATGTGATGTTCCCGATGGTGTCCGAACCTTGGGAATTTGATGCCGCCAAGGCGGTTTTCGATGCGCAATATGCCTGGCTGAAAGGCCAGAAGCGCATGTTGCCCAACGCCATCCGCTATGGCGCGATGCTCGAAGTGCCAGCGCTGGCCGAAATGCTCGATGTGTTGGCACCCAAGCTCTCGTTCCTTTCCATTGGGACCAACGATCTCACCCAGTTCCTGTTCGCCGCCGATCGCTCAAACGCCAAGCTGGCCGAACGCTATGACTGGCTCAGCCCGCCGATCCTGCGCTTCATCGCCCGCGTGCTCAAAAACGTTGAGGGCCAAAGCGTGGACGTGTCTGTCTGCGGTGAAATGGGCGGGCGGCGGCTTGAGGCGCTGGCGCTGATCGGCATCGGGGTTCGCGCACTGTCGATC
>JAYVNC010000184.1:0-4537 GCA_043758655.1 Novosphingobium sp. | reverse complement strand
GTATTTACGGTACTCGTCCAGCGTGGTGGCGCCGACGCAGTGCAGCTCGCCGCGCGCCAGGGCCGGCTTGAGCATGTTGCCGGCATCCATCGCGCCCTCGCCTTTGCCCGCGCCGATCAGCGTGTGCATTTCATCGATGAACAGGATGATATCGCCTTCCGCGCCCTTCACCTCGTCGAGCACCGATTTCAGCCGTTCTTCAAAGTCACCGCGGTACTTGGCGCCTGCGATCAGTGATCCCATGTCGAGCGACATCAGGCGCCGATCTTTCAGGCTGTCTGGCACATCACCATTGGCGATGCGCAGCGCGAGGCCCTCAGCGATGGCGGTTTTGCCGACGCCGGGTTCGCCAATCAGCGCCGGGTTGTTCTTGGTACGGCGAGCAAGGATCTGGATCGTCCGGCGGATTTCCTCGTCGCGGCCAATCACCGGATCGAGTTTGCCATCGCGGGCGGCCTGCGTAAGATCACGCGCGTACTTTTCGAGCGCCTGATAGGTCTCTTCCGCCGAGGCGGTATCCGCCTTCTTGCCGCCACGCAGCGCATTAATCGCCGCCTCAAGCTTTTGTGGCGTCAGTTCTGCCTTCTTCAAGGCCTGCCCAGCCGCCGTAGTGGTGGCGAGCGAAAGCGCCACCAGCATCCGTTCCACCGTCACGTAGGAGTCGCCCGATTTCGCTGCGATCTGTTCGGCTTGATCGAGGATGCGCACCAGATCGTTGTCGAGCGCCGGTGAACCTTGCGCGCCCGATCCCGAAACGGCGGCGATTTTGCCCAGCGCCTTGTCGACCTCTGCCACGGCGATTTGCGCATTGCCGCCAGCGCGCGCAATCAGCCCGGCAGCCATGCCTTCCGAATCTTCGAGCAGCGCCTTCAGCAGATGTTCAGGCGCAATCCGCTGATGGTTCATGCGGATGGCAACGGTTTGGGCGCTCTGCAGAAAGCCCTTGGCGCGGTCGGTGAATTTTTCGAGGTTCATGGGTGTATCAGGCTCCTGTTACACCGGGATGTAGTGTGGCATTGAGGCAACACAAGAGGCGCGGGCGGGGAATTTGTCAAACCGCATGGATGCTGGTCAACAGGGCTTATCTGCGCCACCTTGCGCGAATAAGGCCGGGAAAGGGATTTACATGCGACTGATTAGGCTAGCACTTCTAGCGAGTTTTGCGGCCATTCCGGCGCGTGCGCCTGCGCAAAATGCAGTGCAAAACGTGCTGGGTAATTCGCAAGGTGATGTCTCGGTCACCATCTACAATAACAATCTCGCGCTGGTGCATGATGAGCGGCAGGTCAATTTACCCAATGGCCGCTCGCGCCAGGAATTCCCCGATGTTTCGGCGCAAATCCGTCCTGAAACGGTGACGCTGTCGGGCGATGGCTTTGGCATTGTCGAACAGAATTTTGACTATGATCTGCTCAGCCCTTCAGCCTTGATGGAGAAGGCTGTCGGCCAAACCGTCACGCTGCTGCGCACCAATCCGGCGACCGGCGCTGAAACGCGCGAACGCGCGCTGGTGCTCGCGGCAAACGGCGGCGTGGTGCTCAAGATTGGTGAACGGATTGAGGTGCTGCGCGATGATGGCCTGCCCGTCCGCGTGATTTTCGATTCGATCCCGCCCAATTTGCGCGCGCGGCCCACGCTTTCGGTGACGGTCGACGCCAGCCGCGCGGGGACGCGCCCGCTGGCGCTTAGCTATCTCACTCCGGGGCTCGGCTGGAAGGCGGACTATGTCACGCTGTTTGACGAAAAGCTTGGCCGCATCGACATGCAGGGCTGGGTTACACTGAGCAACAGTACCGGCACCACATTTACCAATTCAAAGGTGCTGATGGTGGCGGGCGAAGTGGGGCAGGTTCAGCAGAACTATAGCAACGTGCGCAATGGCATTCGCCCGCGCGGCAACACCCCCGGCACCGAAAGCGGCGGCGCGCAGATGGGCGATTTCCACGTCTATCCAATCGAGGGCCGCACGACGATTGCCAATGCCCAGACCAAACAGGTCAGCTTCCTCAATGCCGAAGGCGTGCCCGCGCGCAAAGGCTATGAATTCCGCAACTACTGGCTGAACAGCGCCAGTGAGGCGCAAAGCGCGGCCTCGGTTCTCAAGTTCTCGTCATCGCACAGCGGGGGTGTGGGCGCGGCGATGCCGGCGGGTACGGTGCGGGTCTATATGCGCGATACCAAGGGCCAAGCGCAGTTTATCGGCGAAAGTCAGATCCCGCACACATCGGGCGGTTCCGCTCTGGCGATCCGCACCGGCGACGCGTTTGACGTCAAGGTCCAGCCAGTGATCGACAAGCGCGAGGTGATCACCACCGACGAATGGGAGAAATACGCGCGATCACGCGTGACCTATCCCGATGGCACGGTCAAAGAAACCAGCTACGAGCGGCCCAAGACTTATTACCGCACGCAGATGCGCTATGTTGTGACCAATGCCCGCGATGTGCCGGTTACGGTCGATGTGGTTCAGTCCGGCCTCGGCCAGTGGTGGTGGTGGCGCGATTTGCGCATTCCGGCAGAGTCTATTCCCGGTCAGCAGGACGATTTTGACACGCGCCACTGGGAGGTTCCGGTGCCCGCCAATGGCAAGACTGAGCTGACGGTTACGTTTCTGACGCCGTGGTGAAGACGCTTCGACTTTCCCCCCTCCTCTTCAGGGGAGGGGCTACAAGACTTAGCAGCCTGCTGCTTAGTCGCAGTGGGGTGGGGACTGCCCCCACTCGCAAATGTCGCGTCGGGCGGACAGCCCCCACCCCAACCCCTCCCCTGAAGGGTAGGGGCTTTTGGTTTGCGCTCATCCTCGCCCTATTGAACTCCGCCACCCCCGCCTTTGCGAACCCGCCGATCCTCACATCCGCCGCGCCAGATAAGGTCGCTGTCACACTCTACCGCGATCCCAATCGCGGCGATGGCGCGATCAACCGCGACGATCCATCAGCATTTGCCCTGATTTCCGAAACCCGCACTGTCGATCTTCCACCCGGCGTTGTTACCGTGCGCTTTGAGGGTGTAGCAGGCGGGATTGTGCCGCAATCGGCGATCCTGTTCGGCACCGATCCGCGCGAGCGAAACCGCGATGCCGCGCTGCTTTCACAAAAAGGCCTGGTCGATGGCTTCACCGGGCAATCGGTGATCCTGCGCCGCACTGACAAGGCGACCGGCAAGGTCACCGAAGAGCGCGCGACGATCCGCTCCGCCGCTGACCGGCTGATCATGACCACCCCGCGCGGGGTCGAGGCGGTTTATTGCACGGGGCTCAACCAGACGCTGATCTATCCGGGTGCGCCTGCTGGGCTATCAGCCAAGCCGGTGCTTTCCATGACCACCAAGGACCAGCCGGGCGGGCGGGTGACGATCACGCTGGCCTATATCGCCGCCGGGTTTGACTGGGATGCCACTTATGTGGGCACGCTGAGCGATGATGGCAAATCGCTGAGCCTGCTATCATGGCTGACGATGGCGAGCGGCGATGAGGCCAGCTTTGTCGATGCCACCACCAGCGCGGTGGCGGGGCGGATAAACCGTTCGGAGGATACGCGCGATGATAGCGGGCGGCGCGCGCGTGATGAGGCCCGTTGGCTCGACAAAGGTTCGAGTTGCTGGCCCGCAGGAACGACAACGAGCGATTTAGGTTCTGGGATTCCCCCACCCCCTCCCGCTCCGCCTCCTCCACCGATGGCGATGATGATGGAGGCTTCCGATATCGTGGTTACCGGCCAGATGCGCGCCAAGTCGCTGAGCGCACCCATTGCGGTTACCGCCGTCACCGAGGCGCTGGGTGATCTCAAACTCTACCGCATCCCGATCCCCGTCACCGTCGCCGCGCGCTCGCAAAAACAGGTGGCGTTCCTCAATGCCGAAAAGATCAACGGAACTTTAGTTTACCGGTCACTCGTGAGGGGTGATCTGGAAGAGCCGCAAATGCTGTTTCGCTTTCGCAATCGCAAGGCTGACGGACTGGGCGATCCGCTGCCTGCGGGCAAGGCGGTGCTCTATCAGGACAGTCCCTGGGGCACCCAGTTGATCGGCGAAAGCACGATGAACGACAAGGCGGTCGATGAGGAGGTTGAACTGGTGTTCGGCGAGCCGACCAGCGTCAACATGACCATGAATTTGGCCACCGATAAGGCCAAGAAGTGGACCACGGTGACCGCCACGCTTTACAACGCCAATCCTTACCCGGTGAATTATGAGCTCGAATTTCCCACGGGCTCCGGCCAAGTCTATCGCGGCTTACCGGGTAAGCTGGTTACCAAGCCCGGCAAAAAGCTGTGGCAGATGGTGCTGGTGCCGGGAAGCCAGACGAAGGTCAGCTATAGCTACGCCGACATCGAGACTGTGAAGTAGACAATGCTGACGTCCCGGTTCCCCGGACGCAGACACGTTCCCACACGTGGGCACGCTGCGCAATCGAATCAATCGCCTTCCAAATTCGCCCCGACTAATACCAACCTGCATTGATCATGACCGACGCGCCCATTTGCGGCGTCCGATTGTCATGATGCGCCAGGGTTGATCGACGAGCTTGTTCCATGCC
>JAYVNC010000183.1:0-4565 GCA_043758655.1 Novosphingobium sp. | reverse complement strand
AAGCGCTGCGGGACGAGCTGGAACACCGCGCCGTTGCCAACGCCGAGCGTTCCAACAGCGACAACGAAGAGGGCAACAGCGAGCGGCAGGGTTGCCGGGCCGGTGCTGATGACGGCGAGCACAATAGCTGCGACGATGTAAACCGCGGTCAGCGTCTTGATCCCGCCGAACCGGTCAGCCATCGCGCCGCCGAACGGACGAAGCAGCGATCCGGTGAACACGCAGGCGGCGGTGCAGTAACCGGCAATGATCGGGGTAACCTTGAAGCTATCAACGAAATAGGTTGGCAGCGAGGTTGAAAGCCCAACGAACCCCCCGAAGGTGACGAAGTAGAACAGCATGAACCACCAGGCGTCTTTTTCACCGAGCACTGAGGCATAAGCGGAAAGCGACTTGGGTTCAGGCTGGTCAGGGCTGTCTTTGGCGACGATCAGATAGAAAATGAACGCGGCGATCAGCGGGATCAGCGCGAAGCCGAGTACGTTGGTCCAGCCATAAGCCTTGGCCAGCAACGCGGCGAACAGCGAGGCGAAAACTGTGCCCGAATTGCCCATTCCGGCAATGCCCATCGCCTTGCCCTGATGCTCGGGCGGATACCAGCGGCTGGCGAGCGGCAACGCTACCGCGAAGCTCGCTCCGGCAAAGCCGAGCACTACGCCGAGTGCCAGCGTACCTTCGTAGCTGCTAACGCCAAAGCGCCATGCGATAGCCATGCCGATAATCACGATGGTCTGGCTGATCGATCCAGTGAGCTTCGGCCCGATCCTGTCGACCAACAATCCGTTGACCAGCCGCAGGATCGCGCCTGCCAGCGTCGGCACTGCGACCATCAGGCCCTTTTGTGCCGGATCAAGCCCGAGTTCTTTCGAGATAATCGGCGCCAGAGGTCCGAGCAGAACCCAGCACATAAAGGCGACGTCAAAATATAGGAAAGCCGCAATCAAGGTCGGCGCATGGCCTGACTTCCAGAACGGTTTCCCCGATTGCATGCTCGTGCTTTCACTGGTCAATGGTAGCGTTGCCATTACTTGGCCCTCCTTGGACTTGACGAAACGAATTGGGAAACGATCCTCACGCGAGCGGGCGTGGTGCCCGTACGTGTGAGGCGGATTGAACGATGCGAAATGAAGGTGCTCTGGTGGTTGCGGCTGGTTTTGCCAGCCTGATCGGCCCGCGTGAGGACAATCAGGATTTTGGCGGGGTACACATGGGAACCGCGCTCGAAGCGGCGCGGCACGGCGTGATCTGCGCAGTGGCCGACGGGGTTAGCGGCGGCAAAGCCGGACGCGTTGCCGCCGAGCTTGCAGTGCGCGCGCTGATCGAGGGATTCTATGCAATGCCCGATACGATTGGCCCGGCGCGCGCCATGCAAGTGCCGATGGCCGCCTATAACCGCTGGCTCCACGCTCAGGCACGCGGCGATACCATGGCGGACAGCGCGACGACCTTCACCGCGATGGCCCTGCGTGGCCGCCGGGCTCATCTGGTCCATGTCGGCGATAGCCGCGCCTGGCGTTTTTCCGGCGGAAGGCTGTCCCGCCTGACCCGCGATCACGTTCGGCCCGAGCCCGATCTCAACCATGTTCTGATCCGCGCACTCGGAATTGAGGGCGATTTGCGGCTCGATCATGCGGTGATCGAATTGGCGGAGCATGACCGGTTGCTGCTCACCAGCGATGGCGTCCATGGGCCGCTTTCCGCTGCCAAGATAGCCGCGATTCTGGGCCATCAGGACTCCGCCGAAGCCACCGCCGATGAGCTGGTTGCGGCTGCGCTCAATGCAGGCGGCAAGGACAATGCCACCGCGCTGGTGATCGACATCGTTCGCCTGCCCGCGCCCGATCATGATGGCATTCTGGCTGGCCTTTCCGCTCTGCCCGCGGTCACCCCGCCGCAGCCCGGAACCAGCTTCGATGGTTTCAAAATTGACCGCGTGCTGAGCGAAGGGCGCTATGCGATCCTGCTTGTGGCTGAGGACAGCGCGGACGGCAGCAAGGTCGTGCTCAAATTCCCGCGCCCCAATGCCTTGAGCGAACACGCCACCCGGCTGGCTTTTGCCCGCGAACTGCTGCTCGCTCAGCGGATTTCCAGCCCGTTCGTGCTCGCTGCGCACCCGATCAGCCCCGAGCGGCAGACCGCGCTTTATTGCGTTCAGCCGCTGCTCGATGGCGAGACGATGGAGGCGCGGCTGGCGCGCGGGGTGCCGTCGCTGAAACTGGGCGTTGAACAAGCGATCCGGCTGACCCGCGCTGTTGCCGCACTGCACCGGCTCGATGTAATCCACCGCGACATCAAGCCCGAAAATGTCATGCTCACCGCCGCCCAAAATGGCGATGGCGGGCTCAAGCTGATCGACCTTGGCGTCGCCCGCCTGCCGCGCGTCGAGGATTTTCACGGCGATGAAATTCCCGGAACGCCGGGGTTCATGGCACCCGAACAATTTGAGGGCAACGCCGGTGATGAACTCACCGATCAGTTCGCGCTCGGCGTCACGCTTTACCGCTGGTTCACCGGCAAATGGCCGTTCGGTGAGCAGGAGGCTTTTCAGCGTCCGCGCTTTGGCAAGGTTGTTGCCCCGTCCAACCACCGCTCCGAAATTCCGAGCTGGCTTGACGATGCGATTGTCACAGCGATCCAGCCCGATCCGGCGGCGCGCTTTGGCGACATGATTGAGCTGCTGCGCAAGCTTGAAGGCGGCGGCGCGACCGAGATCGGCCCGCGCCATGCGGTTTCCCTGCATGATCGCAATCCGGCGCGCTTCTGGCAGCTGGTCAGCATCGAGCTGGCGCTGGCGCTTGCCCTCTCGCTGCTGTTCCGCTGACCAAACTGCCGACATCGAATTGCTTGCCCCGTGTGATGCGCAAACACGAAAAAGCCGCCTCGACTTGGTCCCAAAAGGACCAGACCGGGCGGCATCGTTGCCACGCAATGTTTGTGTAGTGCAGGGTGGTTTTAAGCGGGCCAACGCTGGGCCGCATCCACTTCTGCTACCCGCTTGGTAAGCGATTAGCAGGCTCGACGTAAAGTCTTTTTTGCAGTGCAGCAGAAATTAATTTTCAAGGCAGGCTGGAAATGTACCCGGCAAGGTCTGCTGGATCGAACACGCCGCCATCAAAAAAATGGTCTTTGGTCAATGTCATAGCGCCTTGCTGCGTACCAACCGCGAGCGGCCCGCCAAGGCTTCCTTCAACCTTGGAACTGGCCCCCGGCAAAGGCTCTCCAGTGCCGATTAGTGCACTGCGGTATACATCGGGGCGGAAGACTCGCGCAGCCTTGGTGGCATCCGCGCCTGCAAATTCCATCCCATCCCAGCGCACCATTTGGCTGTACAGCCACTCGGCTTGGCTAACCCACGGGAAGTTGGCAGCCTCACGATATTGGAACATGAAATCAGGGTAATGAACAACCTCGCCGCCGCGTGCCAGCAACATCCGGTCAGAGATTGCACGTTCGATCAACAGGGCGCTGCTATCGAGATATTGTTCCTTGGCAAGGATGGCGGCATTGGCAGCCCAGTTCTCCGGATCAACGAAGTGTTCACCCCCTTTTCGCAGCGCGCGAATCAGCGCTTCAACTTCGCCGCGCCGCTCCTCGAGCACCGGTTCACGCAGAGCCAGCACCTTTTCGACCCCGCGCCGCCAGATTTGCGCGGTGGCCAACACGATCTCGCCCGCGCCGCTCTCCACCGCGACGCTGTTCCACGGCTCGCCGACGCAGATCGCATCGACCTCACCCGCTTCGAGCGCATCGGCGCAGAACGGCGGGGCGACTGTGGTGATCTCAACATCGACATCGGGGTGCACGCCGCAGGCTGCGAGCCAATAGCGCAGCATGTAATTGTGCGCAGAATAGCGGTGGACGACGCCAAATCGCAGCGGGTTACCCGCCGCGCGCCTTTCCGCCGCCACCACTGCCAGCGCCGCGCCAACCTTGGCGGGATCACCAAGCTGGCCCTTCGTGCCGACGCGTGCGGCAAGGTCTGGCCGCATGGTGATGGCATTGCCGTTGAGCCCCAAAACGAACGGCACTGAAAGCGGCTGTGCCGGCCTTCCGCGCCCCAGCGTCGTCGCAATCGCCAGCGGGGCGACCATGTGCGCGGCATCGGTGTGGCCATAGAGCAGCCGGTCCAGCACAGTCGCCCAGCTCATATCGCGAACTAGCCGCAGCGAGATGCCCTCATCCTCAGCAAAGCCATGTTCAAGCGCGAGAATTGGCAGGCAGGCATCGACCAGCGGCAGGAAACCCAGGGTAATTTCAGCGCTCATCGGCCGCCTCCGATCAGATTGTGCGCAGTAACGATGGCATCGGCAATATCGGCAATCCGTTTGCCCTGCTTCATCGCTGCATCGCGCATTTCTTTGTAGGCCACGGGTTCGGGAAGGCCGCGGCTATCCATCAGAATGCGCTTTGCTTTGTCGATCATATCGCGCTCGGCAAGCTTGCCGTTTGCCACATCAAGGTCTGACTGTAACCGGGCAAAAGCATTGAAACGCCGAACCGCAAGATCAAGCAGAGAGCGGATGCGGTGCAAGGCAAAGCCATCGACAACATAGGCTGAAACCCCG
>JAYVNC010000182.1:0-13841 GCA_043758655.1 Novosphingobium sp. | reverse complement strand
GCTCAGGACGAGCGGATGTTATTAAGGAGCCAAATACCAACCCCGCTCAGCCTGAGCCTGTCGAAGGACCCGCGCTGACGGGCGGCAAAATGAAGGGCACCGGCCTGCCGCCGAACCGCATCGTATTTTCCGAAAAATTCGCCTGCCCGGTTTCCGGCTTCACGATTGAATCGATTGAACCGCGGCTGTTCAGCTTCAACGCCCCGCTCGGTGCCTGCCCGGCCTGCGATGGGCTAGGCGAAAAGCTGCTGTTCGATCCGCAGCTGGTGGTGCCGAACGAGGCGCTTTCGCTCAAGCAGGGCGCGGTGGTGCCGTGGGCGAAATCGAACCCGCCGAGCCCCTATTATATGCAGGTGCTCGCCAGCCTCGCCGGGCATTTCGGCTTTGCACTCGATACACCGTGGCAGGATCTGCCGGTTGAGGCGCGGATTGTGATCCTGCACGGCACGGCGGGCAAAGCAGTGCCGCTGACCTTTGCTGATGGCCGTAAAACTTATACTGTGAACAAAGCTTTTGAGGGCGTGATCGGCAATCTCAACCGCCGCCTTCTGCAAACCGAAAGCGCGTGGATGCGCGAGGAACTGGCGAAGTTCCAGACCGCGCAGCCTTGCGAGACCTGCGAGGGCAAGCGGCTCAAGCCTGAGGCGCTTTCGGTCAAAGTCGGCGGTGCGGACATATCTTCGATCACGCATCTATCGGTGTCGGCGGCGGTGGCGTGGTTCCTTGGCCTCGATGCACAGCTTACCCCGCAGCAAAGCCAGATCGCCCGCGCCATCCTCAAGGAGATCAACGAGCGGCTGGGCTTCCTAAACAATGTCGGGCTTGATTACCTCAATCTGGACCGCACCAGCGGCACATTGAGCGGCGGGGAATCGCAGCGCATCCGCCTCGCCAGCCAGATCGGCTCGGGGCTTTCGGGCGTGCTCTATGTGCTCGATGAACCCTCGATCGGCCTGCACCAGCGCGATAATGACCGTCTGCTCGAAACGCTCAAGCGGCTGCGCGATCTCGGCAATACGGTGATCGTCGTCGAGCACGATGAAGACGCCATCCGCCACGCCGATCATATCGTCGATCTCGGCCCCGGCGCGGGGGTGCACGGCGGACATATCGTCGCGCAGGGCACGCTCGAGGATATTCTCGCCAGCCCCGAAAGCCTCACCGGGCAGTACCTTAGCGGTGTGCGGCGGATCGAGGCTCCGAAGAAGCGCCGCAAGGGCAACGGTCACAAGGTCGTGGTCCACAATGCCCGTGCGAACAATCTGAACGGCGTCACGGCGGAATTCCCGCTCGGCACCTTCACCTGCGTCACCGGGCTTTCGGGCAGCGGCAAATCGAGCCTGACGCTTGATACGCTTTATGCGGGCGCGGCGCGGGTGCTCAACGGCGCGCGGGTGATTGCGGGCGCGCATGACAAGATCACCGGCCTCGAATATTGCGACAAGGTGATCGAGATCGATCAAAGCCCGATCGGCCGCACCCCGCGCTCAAACCCCGCGACCTATACCGGCGCCTTCACCCAGATCCGCGATTGGTTCGCCGGCCTGCCTGAAAGCGCCGCGCGCGGGTATAAGCCGGGGCGATTCAGCTTCAACGTCAAGGGCGGGCGTTGCGAAAAGTGCCAGGGCGACGGCCTCATCAAGATCGAAATGCACTTCCTGCCAGACGTTTACGTCACCTGTGAGGAGTGCAACGGCAAACGCTACAACCGCGAAACGCTCGAGGTGAAGTTCAAGGGCCATAGCATTGCCGATGTGCTCGACATGAC
The DNA here is from genome assembly GCA_043758655.1 of Novosphingobium sp. Classification (GTDB taxonomy): domain Bacteria; phylum Pseudomonadota; class Alphaproteobacteria; order Sphingomonadales; family Sphingomonadaceae; genus Novosphingobium. The sequence continues at coordinate 12,073 of JAYVNC010000182.1, read as the reverse complement.
GGTTGAGGACGCCGAGGAGTTCTTCAAGGCCGTCCCGCCGATCCGCGACAAGATGCACATGCTGAACGAGGTAGGCTTGGGCTACGTCAAGGTCGGCCAACAGGCGACGACGCTCAGCGGCGGCGAGGCGCAGCGGGTCAAACTCGGCAAAGAACTCTCGCGCCGCGCCACCGGGCAGACGCTCTATATCCTCGATGAACCCACCACCGGACTGCATTTTGAAGACGTACGCAAACTGCTCGAAGTGCTGCACCGGCTGGTCGATACCGGCAATTCGGTGGTGGTGATCGAACATAATTTGGACGTGATCAAAACCGCCGACTGGGTGATCGACATGGGCCCCGAAGGCGGCGTGCGCGGCGGCGATATTGTTGCCGTGGGCACGCCCGAGCAGGTGGCGGCGAACAAGGCGAGTTATACGGGGGGGTATCTGGGGGCGTTGTTGGGGCGGTGACTTAAGCTTTAAGTTGACACCCCACCCCAACCACAATCCCCACCCGCTCTGCCGCACTCGCATGCGCCCCATCGCTCCACAAATGCCTGAACAACCCCGCCCCCGCCGCTGGATCGAATCCCGCAGCACACGCCAACCTCGCCCCCAGTTCATCCGCGGCCAGTTCGGCCTCACGCGTGCTTTTGGTGTGGCCGAGGTACCAGTGGGCCACCTCGTGCGCGGTGAGGAGGGTGAATTCTTCGCGGGTTAGGCGCGTTGTGGCGGCGGTGGTTATGGTGATCTGGCCGTTCGCGCTCCAGGCGTTGATCTCACGCCCGCGTTTGAGCACGAAGCTGGGGAGGCAGGGGCCTTGGCTACCGTCGCGGTGATAGGATGTGCATTGCGGCAGGCCTGATGCGGCGACGCTCAAGGCGATTTCGAGCTGTGCCGGGGGGAGGGGGGTGCTTTGGCTGATTGCCGCAGAGGCTAGCGCGAAGATTGCCAGCGCACCCATTGAACTTCGCCCGGTTGCCGGGCGGACGTTCACCCATCGCGAACACGAGCATCGCGGTGGCCGCGCGGCTATTCGGGGAACTACGTGGTTTGCTGGGGATTGCTCGGGATTGAAGCAGGTTTGCCGCACGGGCGATTCCCGCTTTCATGCAACCTTTTAACCCAAGCACCGTTTTACTTTTACCACTCCGGTCGAAATCCGTGCCGACAGGCAAGCCTTCCCCCGGGCCCCACAGTCACAGGAAGCCAGATTATGAAACAGCAAATTCTTCTCGCGCTCGCGGCGGCAACGGCGCTCGGCGGCTGCGCTAGCGATTACAATTCTCGCGACAATTACAGCAACGATCCTTATGGTTATTATGATCGCGGCTATTATGATCAGTACGGCCGATACGATTATAACAACCCTGATCCGCGCTATGGCGGCTACTATGCCGATCACTATTATCGCAATGATCGCCGCTATCGTGAACGGCCGATGTCGAGCGATGACCGGATTTACCGCGGGCAGGACGGGCGCTATTATTGCCGTCGTTCTGATGGCTCGACCGGGCTGATCGTCGGCGCTGTTGCTGGCGGGGTTGCCGGTAACATTATTGCTCCGGGCGATTCAAAGACACTTGGCACAGTGCTGGGCGCGCTTGGTGGCGCGGCGATTGGTGCTGCGGTGACAAGCGGAAATCGGACCAGCTGCCGATAGGATTGTGAACGGGGACACCGAATACGGTGTCCCCGCTTCCCATCACATCGCCGAAATGCCGCCGTCGAGTTTCAGCTCCGCCCCGGTCATAAAGCTGCTCTCGTCGCTGGCGAGGTATAGCACGCCATAGGCAATTTCATCGGGCGCGCCGACGCGGCCCATCGGGATTCGGCGGGCGAGTTTGCCGACCACCGTCTCGCGTGGTGGGCCGCCGGGGCGAGTGAAGCCGTCGAGGATCGGGGTATCGACGAAGCACGGGTGAACCGAATTGCAGCGAATGTTGAGGCCTTGGCGGGTGCAGTGCAGCGCCACCGATTTGGTCAGCATCCACACCGCCGCCTTGCTGGCGTTATAGGCAGGCATGAATTCCGAGGCGATCAGTCCGGCGATCGAAGAAATGTTGACGATGGAGGCGGGCTGGTTTGCCCGCAGCAGCGGCATCGCGAGCTTGCAGCCGAGAAATACCGAGTCTGTATTGATCGCGAAGCAGCGCTTCCAATCATCGAACGTGCATTCCTCAATGTTGCCATCGACCCCGATACCGGCGTTGTTAACGAGAATTGAGAGTCCGCCGAATTGCTCGGCGGCGCGCGCCAGTGCGGCGTTCCAGTCTGCTTCGCTGGTGACATCGTGCCGCGCGGCGAGCGCCATCCCGGAGCCGACCTGCGCATTGATCGCAGCGGCCTGCGCCTCAGCTCCTGCATGATTGATATCGGTGAGCAGCACCCGCGCGCCCTCGGCGGCAAGCATCGCCGCCTGCGCCGCGCCCAGTCCTTGCGCCGCGCCGGTGACCAGCGCGATTTTTCCTGCGACCCGTCCAGCCATATCGTTCGATCCTCACATTGTGTTGTGGGCATAGCGAGCAGGATAACGGCGGCGGGGTCAAGTAGGTTTGATGGGCCGAGGAATGCAGACGCGAGAAAATCATGCTTGCCGCAGCGGTAACCCGCTCCCGCAGCCGGGCCTTAAGCATCGTGCGGACATAAGGCGCGGTGTTCGCAAGCCCAGGCAAACCCCGGTGCCCTCCGAGTCGGCTGAAGGTTTGCGGGCACGTCATGACTGGCAGGCGGGGACTGGTAGGTGGCGCGCAAGGGTGTAGGATGGCGCATGACCGGGCTCAGGCGCTGAGTCGAGCGCCCGGCGAGGAGAGGACCTTGCCATGAACGCATTTCGCAAATCTGCGCATCATCTGGCCGCCGGCGCGGCGGTTTGCTGCGCGCTTGCGCCGGTCGCTGCGCTAGCTGCTCCGGTAAAGCTGGTCGCGGTGCTCACCGGTGCGGGCGAGACCGGCGGCGGCGATCCCAAGGCGGTGGGCGGCTTCAAGGTTGAGATGGACCCGGAAACCAACGATTTCTGCTATTCGCTGTGGGCCGACAAAGGTTTCAAGCCGAGCATGGCGCACGTTCATTCGGGCGCAGCGGGAAGCGACGGCCCGCCGCTGACGACGCTGGATATTACCGGCAAGGCGAGTGATGCCTGTATCGCGATTGACAAGGCTAAGCTCCAGCCAATCGCCGATAACCCTGCGCTGTTCTATGTAAACATCCATAGTGCGGCATTCCCCAAGGGCGCGATGCGCGGGCAATTGGTGAAGGAGTAGGGGTGCGATAGTTGCTGGAAGGCTGAGTAAATCTCGGCGATGCTGTTGGGGCCAGACTTTGGCAAATCAACCTCATCACCATACAACCTCGTCATGCTGAACTGGTTTCAGCATCCATCAAGCCAACCGCGCGGATCATGCCGTAGAAAGCGCAACCGTAAGGCAGTTCTGTAATAGGTAACTTCTGCGCCTGAACCACGATGGATGCTGAAACAAGTTCAGCATGACGAAGTCATGGGGGGTGGAATTATGTTTGTCGATTTACTGTGCAGATAGAGGGCGCATTCGCTTGGTCAAACCGAACCAGACCATCGCCTAATCGCCAGACAGCAAACGGGGCCGGCATTGCTGCCAGCCCCGTCCTCACCGACCGTCCGTCATCGGTTCCACATGCTCAACCTTCAGCTTTCGCTGACCGTCTTGCTTGCCTTGCCGACGCCGTTTCGGCGGCGTCCGGTCCCGTCAGGTGGGTACTGGGATCAATTTCGCTAACCCTAAGGTTAGTTAGTCGACCGTCGCACTCCCGCCTGGCGGTTCCGCAATCACTTTCATGGATCGTTGCTCCAGTCCGCGCCCAATACCGAAGTACCGGCTTCTTCCCTTCGCCTCGCTCCTGCGAAAGCGATCAAACGATGGCGCTCCTCTCACTGCATCTGCGGTTCGCGATACGCATTCCGGGGGGAATTTGTACTGCTGGTTTTCCGATACTGCTGCGGGCATCGCCTTCGTATCTTCAGTTTGCTTCTTCCCTTTGATTTCCGGGGGTTACCCCTTCTTCCTCTGTTCCGAAGCGCCCTTCCGATGACTTGAAGCTGCGCCTTCAAAGTGAGTCGTTCAAGATGGATTCGACAAAGTTATCCACAGGACATCACATGGCGGTGGATAACTGTTTTCCAGCCGTGGACTTTGGCGCTTTTGCGCGGCTGCCGTGTTTTTCGTCAGTGATCGCGTTGCGCTAGTAACCTCAACCGTCTATCGGTCTCTCTGCGCCAAGAGGCGCAACCGGAGGGCATTGAGCTTGATAAAGCCTGCTGCATCCTTCTGGTCATAGGCTCCGGCGTCGTCTTCAAACGTGACGTGGCGCTCTGAGTAGAGCGAATCTGGCGACTTGCGCCCAACCACCGATGCCATGCCCTTGTAGAGCTTCAGGCGCACCGTGCCGCTCACCTTGGCTTGGCTATGGTCAATCGCCGCTTGCAGCATCTCGCGTTCAGGGGCGAACCAGAAGCCGTTGTAGATCAGTTCGGCATATTTCGGCATCAGCTCGTCTTTGAGGTGCGCCGCGCCGCGATCAAGCGTGATGGACTCGATCCCGCGATGCGCGCGGGCATAGATCTCGCCGCCAGGCGTCTCGTACATGCCGCGTGATTTCATCCCGACGAAGCGGTTTTCAACCAAATCCAGCCGCCCAATGCCGTGCTTACGCCCCAGCGTATTGAGTTCGGTGAGCAGCGTGGCGGGCGACATCGCCTTGCCATTCAGCGCGACGCCATCACCGCGCCTGAATTCGATTTCGATATATTCGGGCGCGTCCGGCGCATCTTCAGGATTGACCGTGCGCGAATAGACATAATCGGGCACTTCATTCCACGGGTCTTCGAGCACTTTGCCCTCGCTTGAGGTGTGGAGCAGGTTGGCATCGGTGCTGAACGGGCTCTCGCCGCGCTTGTCGAGCGGCACCGGGATCTGGTGCTGTTCAGCCCAGGCGATCAGCGCAGTGCGGCTGGTCAGATCCCATTCGCGCCACGGGGCGATGACCTTGATATTGGGATCGAGCGCATAGGCGCTGAGCTCAAAACGCACCTGATCGTTGCCCTTGCCCGTCGCGCCGTGCGCCACAGCATCGGCGCCCGTCTCATGGGCGATTTCAACCAGCCGCTTTGAAATGAGGGGCCGCGCAATGCTGGTGCCGAGCAGATAGTCGCCCTCATACCGCGCATTGGCGCGCATCATCGGAAAGACGAAATCGCGGACGAACTCTTCGCGCATATCATCAATGTAAATGTGGTGATCGGGAACGCCCATCAGCTTGGCCTTGGCGCGCGCCGGTTCCAGCTCCTCGCCTTGCCCCAGATCGGCGGTGAAGGTCACCACCTCGCAGCCATAGGTGACCTGCAACCACTTCAAGATGACCGAGGTATCGAGCCCGCCCGAATAGGCGAGGACTACTTTTTTGATGCCGGTATAGTCGGGATTGGGCATGACTAGAATTCCGCGGGTTTGGCGTTAAACTTCGAGCGCGGCCCCTAAGCCATAGGGGCTTTATCGGCAAGGGGAGGTGCGGCGCGTGGCCAAAGCGGAAAACAAGACAAAGGCGACTGAAGTGAGCGTGGCGGATTACATCGCAGCACTTCCCGATGAAGCTCGGCGGGCGGAAGCCGCTCAGATCGACGCGATGTTTCGCCGGGTGACCGGATTCGAAGCCAGAATGTGGGGGCCGAGCATTATCGGCTATGGCTCCTATGATTACAAATATGAGAGCGGCCGCGAAGGGACGTCATGCCGCGCCAGGTTTAGCCCGCGAAAGGCGGCGCTGACGTTTTACGGGGTGGGTTCAATGGATGCGGACGATCTTTTCGCGCCGCTGGGCAAATATACGGTTGGCAAGGGGTGCCTCTATATCAAACGGCTTGAGCAGGTTGACGCGGGCGTGCTGGAGGAAATGGTGGCGCGCCGGTGGGCAGATATGAATGTTAGGCATCCAGCTTAAGACGCACCGTGAATATTCGCATCAATTTCTGCTCCCCCGCGAAGGCGGGGGCCTCAGAAGGCTGGGCGGGACGTTGCACTCGTAGGCCTGAGGCCCCCGCCTGCGCGGGGGAACAGTGAATTTACATTTTCCCCAATGCAGGCTGGTAGATGCCTTATTTCTCCAAATGCCACCCCGGAGCCACATCGAGCGCAGAAAGCCGTGCGGTTTCCTGCTGGATGTAATCGCGCGTCATCGGCAGGTTGCCGAGCCGTTTAACCGTCTGGACGTGGAAGTTGACGAGGTTGCCGCTGCGGAAGCCCTGTTCGCAGCCGACAAGGTAAAACTGCCACATGCGGAACATGCGCTCGTCAAACAGCTTGATAATTTCCGCCTTGTGCATGGTGGTGCGGCGGTACCATTCGGCCAGCGTATAGGCGTAGTGCATCCGCAGAACTTCGAAGTCTGACACGCGCCAGCCTGCTTTTTCAGTGGCGGTGACGACCTCGCTGATCGCGGGAAGGTGGTGGCCGGGGAAGATATAGGTCCGTGCCCATTTGTCGGTTGGCCCGGGAGCGCCCGAACGGCCAATCGTGTGGGTGAGCATCACGCCATCATCGGCCAGCAGATCGTAAGTCTTGGAGAAATATTCGCCATAGTGCGGTAGGCCAAGGTGCTCGATCATGCCGACTGACGAGATGCGATCAAACTTGCCCTGCACATCGCGGTAATCGATCAGCTGGAACTTCACCTTGTCGGCCATGCCAGCCTCTGCCGCGCGCTCATTGGCGAAGGCCACCTGGTCCGGCGCAAGGCTGACACCGAGGACTTCGCAGCCAAAATGGCGGTTCATATAAAGCCCGAGCCCGCCCCAGCCGCAGCCGATATCAAGCACGCGCATGTTGGGGCCAAGCTGGAGCTTGGCGGTGACCAGCGCCTTCTTGTCAATCTGCGCGCGTTCGAGGCTGTTTGCCGGGTCGCGGTAATAGGCCATCGAATATTGCCGGTCTTCATCGAGGAACAGCTCGTAAAATTCGCGGGTTAGGCCATAATGGTGGAGGACATTGCTGCTCGCGCGGCCGCGAAGATTGATTTGATCGAGCTTTGATCCTGCACGGTCGATCAACTGGCGGGCAAGGCCCTTGGGCTTCAGCGCGCCGTCTTCACGGTTGGCCTGATTCATCACGAACAGGATGAAATCGCGGACATCATGCGGTGGTTCAACCACCAGACGGCCATCGGTATAGGCCTCGCCCGCGCCCATGCGCGGATCTTTGGCGATGTGAAGGGCGGTGCCTTTATCAGTGAAGCGGATGCTCAGCGGATCAGCGCCGGGATCGCCGTATTCGTAGGATTTTCCATCGTAATCCGTGACGATGAGCCGACCGTAACGGATCAGCTGGCGAAGCATTTTGTCGAGCAACCACATAGGCGCGGACACTATTAGCGAATTTGCCGCTGGCAAGCGGAAAGCGTGTTAGCCGCTCCAACCAAGTATGCTCGCCAGTTGCCACAGCCCGAGTGCCAGAAACAGTAACGCCGCAATTGTCCGTGCGAGCTTCAGCGACACCACCTTCATCAGCGCATCGCCCAGAAACACCGATGGCCCGTTGACCAGCATCATCCCCAGCGTGGTCCCGGCGGCGACGGTGGATATGTCATGATAATGCGCGCCGAGCGCAATTGTGGCGATCTGGGTTTTGTCGCCCATTTCGACGAAAAAGAACGTGACCAGCGTTGTGAGGAAGGCCCCGCCCCGCCCGCGTACCGCGCTGCCATCAACGTCATCAAGCTTGTCTGGCACCAGAGTCCACGCGGCCATGGCGATGAAGCCGAGCGCCACAGCTATACGGAACCACGGCGCATCAAGCAGCCCGGCGACCTTGCTGCCCACCAGTGCTGCGAGAAGGTGGTTGGCAATCGTAGCAACGAATATTCCGCCAACAATCTGCCACGGCGCGCGCAGGCGGGCGGCGAGCAGGATCGCCAGCAGCATGGTTTTGTCGCCAATTTCAGCGAGCGCGACAACTGCGGTTGATGTTAGGAATATTTCGAACATGATGGGGCTTAAGTCAGCCCGCGCGCCAGATAGATTACATCGCGTGGCTGAGCCATCAGGTGCTGGCCCGAATCGACAAACAGCGTTTCGCCGCTTTCCAGCCAGCCTTGCGACAGGAACAGTGCGGCCTCTGCCAGTTCCTCAGGCGCGGTGATCCGGCCTAGCAGGTTCATGGTGCCCGATGCGGAATGCTCCTCAGACAGCTGATCGTGGCTCGGCAAAAGTGCACCGGGGGCGAGGCCGTAGATGCGATCTGTGGGGCATCGCGCGGCCATCGCCAGCGTTTTCACCGACGAAGCCAACGCGTTCTTTGACATCGTGTAGGAGAAAAAATCGGGGTTGGGATTGGCGATCTTCATGTCAAGGATCTGGATAACCCGCCGCCCGCCACTTGCCCGCGCGTGTTGCAGGAACGCCTGCGCCATCCGCACCGGCGCTTCAACGTTGACCGCCATCGTTTCGGTGAAAACCTTATGATTGATGCGCGCGCCGCTGTCTTCGCCGAAGACTGCGGCGCAATTGATCAGCAGGGGCCAATTATCGCGTTCGCCCGCAAGACGTTCGATCATCGCGGCGGCGGCATCAGCATCGGCGAGGTCACATTGCGCCGTGCGGGCCAAGGGCAAGCTTGCGGCCAGCGCATCCGCATCGCTGCGGGACTGGCCGTAGTGGATCACTACGCGCCATCCCGCCGCAGCAAAGGCGCGGGCCATGACGGCACCGATGCGCTTGGCCCCGCCGGTAATTAAGACAGTAGAGGCGGTTATGACATCAGAAGGGGGAGTGGGAATCATCGCGCGTTTGGAGCATAAAGCCGCATCACAGGGAAGGCCGCACCTGAGATATTGCGGCAGGATGGGGAATTAGATTGAAACTCGATTTACTCGATGTGTTCTGCAAAGCGCCGATGACCGGCAATCCGCTGGCAGTTGTGCGCGGCGGCGCGCACCTTAATACGGCGCAAATGCTCGCGCTAACCCGCTGGCTGGGATTTTCCGAGACGACTTTCCTGCTGCCACCGAGCGATCCCGAGGCGGATTATCGGGTTCGGATATTTTATCCGGCGGGCGAACTGCCCTTTGCCGGACATCCGACGCTTGGCACTTGTCATGCGTGGTTGGCGGCTGGTGGTCAGTCGAAATCTGCCGACTATATCGTGCAGGAATGCGGCATTGGGCTGGTGCAGGTGCGGCGCGGTGGGGAAAGGCTGGCGTTCAAAGCCCCCCCACTGGTCCGTTCAGGCCCGCTTTCGCCCGAGGAGTTCACCGAAGCGGTGCGCATTGCGGGGGTTAATCCTGCGAGTGTGGTTGAGGCGGTACATGTCGCCAATGGCCCGAAGTGGCAGCTGCTGATGTTGCGTTCATTGGATGACCTGCTGAACGCGGAGCCTGTCTCAAAGGCAGCTATCGGAACCGATGTCGGCATGGCAGCGCCTGCCACGCCGGGATCGGGGGCAGATTGGGAATTGCGCGCCTTCTTCGCCAATGACCGCAAGCAGTTGCTTGAAGATCCGGTGACCGGCAGCTTCAACGCCGGGGTTGCGCTCCATCTATTCGGGTCCGGACAAGCTAAAGGAAGCTATATAGCCGCGCAAGGCCGCATGACGGGTGCTGATGGCGAGGTGCACTGCGTTCAGGATGCTGACGGAGCCGTGTGGATTGGCGGCAGGGTCGCGATGGTGTCAGCGGGCGGTGACGTTCCGGGATTCTAACTCAGCGCGGCTTGCTTTTCATCGGCCAGCCGGTCCAGTTCGGCGCGACTCATCTTGGTTGCGGCGGTTTTGAGCTGGCCGCAAGCTGCATCAATGTCGCGACCGCGCGGGGTGCGCACCGGGGCGCTGATTCCGGCGGCGAAAACCATTTCGGAGAAGGCCCGAATGCGTTCAGGCGTCGAACATTCGTAGTTCGCACCAGGCCACGGGTTAAACGGGATCAGGTTGACCTTGGCGGGCAGCTTGTACCTCTTGATCAGCCGGATCAGTTCGCGCGCATCGGCATCGCTGTCATTCTTGTCCTTGAGCATGACATATTCAAAGGTAATCCGCCGCGCATTGGAAGCGCCGGGGTAGTCCGCGCAGGCCTGAAGCAGTTCGTCGATGCCGTACTTGCGGTTGATCGGCACGATCTCATCGCGCACTTCCTTCGAAGTCGCGTGGAGCGAAACCGCGAGATTTACGCCGATTTCCGCGCCCGCGCGCGCCATCATCGGCACCACGCCCGAGGTCGAAAGCGTAATCCGCCGCTTTGACAGCGCAAGGCCCGCGCTATCCATCACCAGCTTCAGCGCATCGCGAACGTGGTCAAAATTATACAGCGGCTCGCCCATACCCATCATCACGATGTTGGTCAGCAAGCGGCCATCGGGCGAATAGTGGCTGCCATCGTCGTCATCATCGGCATCACCATCGCCCTCGAATCCGGCCATCGATCCCTTCGGCCATTCACCCAGTGCGTCGCGCGCCAGCATCACCTGCCCGACGATTTCGCCCGGCGTCAAGTTGCGCACCAGCCGCATCGTGCCGGTATGGCAAAACCGGCAATTGAGCGTGCAGCCGACCTGGCTAGAAACACACAGCGTGCCGCGCGTTTCATCGGGGATGAACACCATCTCAAACTCGTGGCCATCATCGGTGCGCAACAGCCACTTGCGGGTGCCGTCGCTCGAATGCTGGGCGAGCACCACTTCGGGGCGGCCAATCACGAACCGCGCGGCGAGCCACGGGCGCATGGTTTTGGCAATGTCGGTCATCGTTTCAAAATCGCTGATGCCGCGATGATAAATCCAGTGAAACACCTGTCGTGATCGCAGCTTCGCCGCCTTTGCATCAAGCCCTGCGGCTTCAAATAGCGCGGCGATGGCCTTGGTGGTCAGCCCGAGCAGATCAACCCGCCCATCGGCGCGCGGCGTTACCTCGCGCGGGGTGGGGACGGGATCGATCATACCGGGGATCGGCATAAGGGCAGTGTCGGCCATGGCGGCGGCCTATAGGCGGCGGGGAAGGGCTTGGCTAGCGCGCTCCGGCACAGCCAATCGCGGCGGCGTCCATGGCGGTGGCTGCGCCTTCGAGGCGGTAGGTGTTGGAAAAGCTGCGGCCTGCGGCATCGCGGCCATAAACTGCCATCTCGGCGGCGGAGCGCATCAGCGCGACGACGGCGGCGTCCATGCGCTTGTCCGCGCTCCAGGCATCACCGCCGCCTGCACTCAGAACAAAACGCTGGCCGCCGAGCGACAGCGTTACCCGCGAACCCGGCGCGATGGCTTGTGACAGGCGGAAATGGACTTGCCCGCGCAAGGCGCGCTTGGGCCAAGTGCCGACATCAGCGTAAGGATCGAAGGCGCGCTGGCGGATCGATGGTTCGGCCTTGGCAATGGCATAGCAACGCGGCACGGCGGGATCGCGGAACGCACCCCAGTTGGCGTAAATGCCTAAGCTATCGCGCGCGGTGGCGGGCGCGGCGACCATAAACAGGGTGAGGAATAGAGGGGCGAGGCGTTTGTTCACGGTCCCCTATTGCGTCAGAAGCTTGAGTCCCGACAAGGTCAAAACGAACGCCAGTGCCGGGCGCAGCACATGATCCGGTGCGCGGGTGGATAGCAACGCGCCGATCAGCACTCCGGGAATCGAGCCGACCAGCAGGTTAATCAGCAGCGGACCGTTAACATCGCCGATCAGCCAGTGTCCGGTTCCCGCCACCAGTGCCAGCGGTACCGCGTGGACAATATCGGTGCCGACCAGCCGCGAAACCGGCAGGCGCGGATAGAGCATGAGCAGCGCGGTTACGCCAATTGCTCCTGCGCCGACCGATGATACCGAAACCAGCACACCGATCACCGCCCCAAGGATAACGGTGGGCGTTTGCGCGCGGCGCAGCTTCATCTCATTGTGTTCGCCAGCAAAGGCGATCAACCGCTTTTGGAACAGCGTTGCCACGGCGGTGAGCAGCAACATGCCGCCAAGGATCAGCAATATGGTGTGCTCAGTGTCTTTGCCGATTTTGCCGAGGTATTGCAGCGCGACCACCGTGACCAGAGCCGCGGGGATGGAACCGGAGGCGAGCAATCGGAAGATGCGCCAGTCA
>JAYVNC010000181.1:0-4648 GCA_043758655.1 Novosphingobium sp. | reverse complement strand
GCGGGAACGTTACGCACTTCAAACACCAGTGTGGTCATCGCCGGGCGGCCCATCAGCCCTTCAACATCGGCAGGTTTGTTCGCCAGAACCACGAACCGCGTGGTGTTGTCCGCCGAATCCTCGATCTTTTCAGCAATGATCTTGAGCCCGTAAAGCTCGGCCGCGATCCGCGGCGCAATCGCACAGGCCTGAACATCACCCTGTTCCTTGACGAAGGCCGCCGCGCCCGCCGTATCGGCATAGGCCATTGGCACAATACCGCGTTCCCGCAAGTAATGGCGGGTCTGCCCAAGCGCCTGCGGATGGCTGTAAGCCGCAGCAAACGGCCCTTCGGTGAGCCCCATCAGCGCGTAAGAGATGGGCAGAAAATATTCGCCGGTGATGTAAAGCCCGCTTTCGGGCAGCAGGAAATGGATATCCGCGACCCGTCCGTGTTGCGAATTTTCGATGGGGATGATTGCGCGCACCGCGCGGCCTTCCTTCACCGCATCGAGCGCGTCTTCGAATGAAAAGCACGGCAAAGGCAGGCTTGCCGGATCGAAATCAATCGCGGCGCGATGGCCGTTGCAGCCCGGTGCGCCTTGAAATGAAATGGCGCGCGAAGGATCTGCGGCGGCGGCGGCGGCCATATCGGCAACGAGCGCAAGTGCGGGTTGGGGAAAGCTGTGCATCGCGCGGCCTTAAATCGGTTCAATCGTTGGCGCAACTTGGGGCGCAATGCGGCGCGCAACTCGCGTACAAGTGGCGCACGCATGCCGTGCACTTGAGGGCTTGCACTTGCGCTAGTGGCTGACTAGAGCGCGGCTCGTGCGCAATTGCCAAAATCGCGGGGCATCTTTCGATGGATGATCGTTTCAATACCACTGCCGGTTGGGTGCTTTTTTCGGGCATCATCGCTCTGGGCCTGACCAGCATTTCCGGTCGCCATTTTATGGCTGACAAAAACGAGCGGCCTGAAAAGCTGGGCTATGAAATTGCCGGTGTCGTCCACGATGGCGGCGGTGAAGCGTCATCTGAAGAATCTATTGAGGCGCGGCTTGCCAAGGCGGACCCCGCAAAGGGCGCAGCCAGCTTTGCCAAGTGCAAGTCTTGCCACACCAATGCGCAGGGCGGGCCGAACGGCATTGGGCCAAACCTCTATGGCGTGGTGGGAGAAGCCGTTGCGGTGGGCCGCGGTGGTTTCGCGTTTTCCGATGATCTTAAGAAGGTGGGCGGAAAATGGGATTGGACCGCGCTCGATCATTGGCTGAAGAGCCCGAAGAGCATGGCGGCAGGCACCAAAATGTCGTTTGCCGGGCTTTCCGACGGCCAGGAACGCGCCAACGTTATTGCCTATCTCAACACCGAGGGCAGCAAACTGCCGCTGCCAGCAGCACCCGCCGCTGCGCCCGCACCCGCCACTCCAGGCGAGACCAAGGCTGACGAGACTAAAGCTGCGGCTTCAGCTGCGCCTGAGGCTGCCAAGAAATAACCCGGATTTCCGCTTGACCAAAAGGGCGGGGCTTTAAGGCTCCGCCCTTTTTGTTCGTTCAGCAAAAGTGCTGATTCGCGCGAAAACCTTGCCTAACACTTCACTCCTCTACCCGCCCCTTGAAGCCCTGCGCGATGACGTACCATTCGGACGAACCCTTGCGGCTGGCGGGCGGCTTGGCGTGTTTTACATTGCGGAAATTGCGTTTGAGCACCGCCAGCAATTCAGGATCGGTTCCCCCGGCAAACACCTTGGCAACGAAAGCCCCGCCCGGTGCCAGCGCCGAAATCGCATAGTCGGTGGCGGTTTCCACCAGCCCCATGGTGCGCAGATGGTCGGTCGCTTTATGCCCGACGGTGTTGGCCGCCATGTCTGACAGAACAAGATCAGGCAGGCCTTCCAGCGCCTCTTCGAGCGCGGCGGGAGCTTCGTCTGCCAAGAAATCCATCTCGAACAGGATCACCCCTTCGAGCGGCTCGGTGGGTAGCAGATCGATACCGACCACCCGCGCCGAGGGCGCGCGCTGGCGGACGATCTGGCTCCATCCACCGGGCGCAACGCCAAGGTCAACCACCCGTTTCACGCCCTTGAGCAAGGCAAAACGATCATCAAGTTCCGCCAGCTTATAGGCCGAGCGGCTGCGATAGCCTTCGGCCTTGGCCTGTTTGACGTAAGGATCGTTGATCTGGCGGGTGAGCCAGCGCGCCGAGCTGACGCTGCGGTTCTTGCCGGTTTTCAACCGCTCGCCGGGATCGCGACCAGATCTACTCATAATGAAGCCCTGCTCATGAAAAGGCACTGCTCATGTCGAGCCCTGCTCATCGCGCAAGTTGCCTTATCACTTCGCGGGCATGCCCCGGGTGACCGCCCGAGGCCATCAGCCCGCGCAGGATGCCCTCGCGGATGCCGCGATCCGCAACCCCCAACCGGTCCGCCGGCCACAGATCGAGAATCGTTTCCAGAATCGCGCAGCCCGCAACCACCAGATCAGAACGGTCACGCCCGATGCACGGCTGGGCGCTGCGTTCATCCATCGACATATGCGCGAGCGAGGATGAAATTTCGCGCATATCCTTGGCCGGGACGATCAGGCCATCGACCGCGCTACGATCATACTGCGGCAGATCTAGCAGCACCGAAGCCAGCGTCGTCACCGTGCCGCTGGTACCGAGCAGACGCAGTTCTACCTTGGACTTTCGATCCCGTTGCGGGCCGATGCGGCGGGCAAAATCGGCGAAGCTTATCCGAACCAGCGTGCGCATCCGGGCGTAACGCACCGCGCGCTGCTGGGCATCGTCGCTCTCACCGCCGCAGGTTTCAGTGAGCGAAACCACGCCCCACGGCACCGATTGCCAATCCAGGATGCGCGGGATTGTCGGGCCGGTTTCGATCAGCACCAGCTCGGTCGATCCGCCGCCAATGTCGAAGATCATCGCCGGGCCTTCGCCGCTTTCGAGCAGGATGTGGCAGCCGAGCACCGCTAGCCGCGCTTCCTCCTCGGCGGTGATGACGTTGAGGTGGATACCAGTTTCGAGCCGCACCCGATCAATAAATTCATCGCCATTTTCCGCGCGGCGGCAGGCCTCGGTCGCCACCGAACGCGCGAGGTGGACGTTGCGCTTTCGCAGTTTGTCAGCGCAGACCGAAAGCGCCGAAACCGCGCGGTCCATCGCCTCGTTTGAAAGCCGCCCGGTTTGGGCCAACCCTTCGCCCAGCCGAACAACCCGGCTGAACGCATCGATCACAACAAAGTTTTCACCGTGCGGGCGGGCGATCAGCAGGCGGCAATTGTTGGTGCCAAGATCAATCGCGGCATAGGCCTGCCGGGGTCCGCTGCGCGCAGGTCCAGCGCTATGGGATACGGCATGATGGGAATCACCAGAATTAGCCCCGCCCAACTGGGGCGCGCTTGCAGATTGATCGCCTCCACCCGGGCGATCACCGGACATGCGCGATTGCGGTTCAGGGCTTGGCACACCGGATCTGCCCTCCGGCCTGCTATCGGAAAAATCCGCTTCGCCTTTACCCGTCTCCTCACGCAATACCGGCGGAATATCTTCCGCCATCACTGTGTTACCTAAAACTGTGTTTGCCCACCATCTGTGGGCGTCGGCGATCAATCTAGACCCAAGGGGCCGCGCGAGCAAGGGGCTGCATGGGTGCCGGGCTGGGCAGGCCGCGTGGAAGCAATTGACCTTGACCCAAAGCGGGGTGATGACTAAGCGCGCGCTGCACATTGCCCCGTCGTCTAATGGTAAGACACCGGTTTCTGATACCGTTTATCGAGGTTCGAGTCCTCGCGGGGCATCCACTTTTCCCTATATCGTCAATTATTACATTGCTTTAGTTTGCCATCAAGTGCTGCGCATGGGGCAACTGTCACACATCCCTGT
Source organism: Novosphingobium sp. (assembly GCA_043758655.1). GTDB lineage: Bacteria > Pseudomonadota > Alphaproteobacteria > Sphingomonadales > Sphingomonadaceae > Novosphingobium. The sequence goes on along the minus strand of JAYVNC010000181.1, from coordinate 784 downwards.
CACACATTTGCGGGCATCTGGTGACCCGGCCCGTTCACCTCGAACGGCGCGGCGCAGTGTATTATGTGCGGATCAGAGTGCCTTCAAATTACAGGCAACTCCTTGAAATTGCTGACTTCAAACGGTCCCTAGTCACAAAGGACTACATGACAGCTAAGAGGCGGTGTGATGCGGCGGTGGCGTGGTTTCAAGGAACGGTCGAACGGATGGCAAAGGCGGGGGCTCTTGAACGGGATAGACCAGGTCACCGTTGTGCCGCTCTGCACGAATTGACTTTACAAGGCCTCGACCCCTATGCGGGAGACATCGTGAAACGGTTTTTTCATCTGGCATTGCTGATTGGCGCATTGGTTGGGTTTCTCGGCCAAGGCGTTGCCATGGCGATGTCGCCGAACTGTGACGCGGCAATGGTGCAGCATGCCAAAGTGCAAAGCGCAAAGACCATGCCGATGGCGGGCAATATGGATTGCTGCCCTGAGGGTCAGTCCAACAAGAATGGCTCCAAGCATGACACGGATACGATGCCAAACTGCCCGATGATGGCGGGCTGTTTTGTATCGCTGGCAATGGGCAGCGTGTCTGCTGTGCCTGCGCTGATCCCAATCAAAGGCGCAACTACCGATTGGGCGTTTGTCACGCGGCTTGCCAGTCGCGCAACCGCGCCGGAACCTCCGCCTCCGACTATCTGACGTTTCGCTGTTTACGCCGGGATTCCGTCTGACGGGATCATCGGAGCAATGTCGATTCTGGTCTGGATAGTCGCATGAAAAATTTATTGGTAGGC
>JAYVNC010000180.1:0-4658 GCA_043758655.1 Novosphingobium sp. | reverse complement strand
CATGCTGAGCTTGTCGAAGCACCCGCACAACTCTCACCCCAACCGCGCTAACGCCGCCGCCAACCGCTCAGCCTCAGCATCATGCGCCGCATGATCCGCCCGTGCCTTGTCGACTGCTTCGGGTTTGGCCTTTTCGACAAAGGCTGGGTTGTTAAGGCGACCTTCGAGCGATTTGGCCTCCTTAGTGGAAAGCTCGAGCGCTTTGGTGAGGCGGGTCTTTTCGGCGGATAGGTCGATTACGCCCTCGAGTGGAAGCATGTAGGTTTCATTTCCGGAAACCAACTGGATCCCAGGGTGGTTGATCGAAAGCCCGGATGTAGGCCTGTTGAGCCTTTCCCCACTCACAAGGTTAAGCTGATTACCTGTATTAAAATTGGTCACGTGCTCCAGTCGTGCAAGGCGTGCGAGAGCAGCCCGATTTGCATCAATTCGACGGACAAGATCGTCGCTTGGAGTTGTGGATACCAGATGGCCACTTGCAGTCGTCATGTCAGTTAGAACCCAAAGATCGGTTTTGGCACCGGGCGGAACATTGACCGATGTTCTTGCACTTCGAACCTCAGTGACCAGCTCAATCAACCACTCAACCTCAGCCTTCGCCTCAGCATCCACCACCGCCCCCGGCTCAGGCCATCGCGCGGTAATCAAAGGATAGTCCGCCCGGTCCCCCAGCGCGCTCCAAAGCTCCTCAGTAACAAACGGCATCAGCGGGTGCAGCATCACCAGAATCTGGTCGAGCACCCACCCGGCAACTGCCCGCGTTTCATCTCCTTCGGCATCCCGGCCCTCCTCGTCATCCCGGCGAAGGCCGGGACCCAGTCCTGCTGCAGATGGCTCCGCATCGCGGTCAGCCTTTTGTTCGGGCTGGGCCCCGGCCTGCGCCGGGGTGACGGTAAGAGTCGGTTTAATCAGCTCAATGTACCAATCGCAAAACGTATCCCAAACGAAGTGATAAATCGCATTTGCCGCCGCATCAAAGCGCAGGTCGGCCATCGCTTTGTCGAGCTCGGCGAGAGTTTCGACCACCTCGCCGATGATCCATTTGTTGACTGCCAGCTTGGCCTCGGGCGCGGCGATTGATGTACTTGCGCCGATGCCATTGGCCTCGCAGAACCGAGCGGCGTTCCACAATTTGGTCGCGAAGTTCCGGTAGCCTTCAACCCGGCGTTCATCCATTTTGACATCGCGGCCCTGACTTTCCATCGATGCCATAAAGAACCGCAAGGCGTCGGCGCCGTATTGGTCAATCAGCACCAGCGGATCGACGACATTGCCCTTGGACTTGGACATTTTCTGGCCATCGGCGGCGCGGACGAGGCCGTGGAGATAGAGGCGCTTCCACGGTACAGAATCTTCAAAAGACCGGCCTTCGCCTTGGCCCATAAAATGCATCCCCTGCATCGCCATCCGCGCGCACCAGAAGAACAGGATGTCGAAGCCCGAGATGAGCAGATCGTTGGGGTAATGGCGGCTTAAAAGCCCCTCCTCTGAAGAGGAGGGGGGAAGAGGGTCCGGCCACCCCAGCGTGGCAAACGGCCACAGCGCGGAGGAAAACCACGTGTCGAGGACGTCTTCGTCGCGGTAAATCGGCACTTTGTTAAGGTCGTCACCCAGCAAGTGAGGGTTGCTTGAAAATGCATCATCCCATTCAAGGAACTCTAATTCCGAATTCAAAAAGACAAATTCCGCATCGGTTCCGTAGTATTTAGCAAGTATGGGTTGAAGTTGCGCTTCGTCGTTTGCGACGAAAGCCACTTCTTCAAAGGACCACGAGATATCCGTAAGCGCATCAACATCGTTTTCCGGAGCCTTCTTCGGCCCATACCAAGCCGGAATCCGGTGCCCCCACCACAGCTGGCGGCTCACACACCAAGGCTGGATGTTCTCCATCCAGTTGAACCAGGTCTTCTCCCAGGTCTTGGGCACAATCTCAATCGCGCCTGATCGCACCGCTTCGATTGGAGCCTTGGCCAATTCCGCTGCATTTACATACCACTGGTCGGTCAACCACGGTTCGATCACCACGCCAGAACGATCACCAAAAGGCGTGGCGATGGTTCGGTCTTCGGCGTCAACTAGGGTGACTTCGCCGTCCTTGGCCTTGACCTCGTGCAGCACCAGCAAGCCCGCTGCCTTTAACTGCGCGACCACCGCTTTGCGCGCATCGAACCGGTCCATGTTGACGAACGCATCGGGGATCGAACCGCACTGCACCACCTTTGCCTCAGCATCGAACATGTTGAGCATGTCACCGGGCTTAAACCCCGCGCGCTTGCCCACTTCAAAATCGTTGAAATCATGCCCCGGGGTAATCTTCACCGCGCCTGAACCCAGCTCCGGATCAGCATGGTCATCAGCGATAATCGGAATGCGCCGCCCGGTGATCGGCAGGGTAACGAACTTGCCGATCACGCTTTGATAACGCGGATCGTCGGCGTTCACCGCCACTGCCATATCGGCGAGCATCGTCTCGGGCCGCGTCGTCGCCACGACAATATGATCCGCGCCGCTGTCCAATTTCACACCGTCTGCCAGCGGATAACGGAAGTGCCAGAAATGGCCCTTGATCTCCTGCGTCTCCACCTCAAGATCGCTGATCGCGGTCTTGAGCTTGGGGTCCCAATTCACCAGCCGCTTATCGCGATAGATCAGTCCCTCATTGTACAGATCGACGAAAACCTTCACCACCGCCTTGGTAAAATGCGGGTCCATGGTGAACTGCTCACGGCTCCAATCCATCGAACAACCCAGCCGCCGCAGCTGGCCGGTGATAGTGCCGCCGCTTTCCTTCTTCCACTCCCAGACCTTCTCAACGAAAGCCTCGCGGGTGTAATTGCTGCGCTTGTCCTGTTGGGCTTCCAACTGCCGCTCAACCACCATCTGCGTGGCGATGCCGGCATGGTCGGTGCCGACCACCCACAGCGCATCTTTGCCGCGTAGACGCTCGTAGCGGACGACCACATCCTGCAACGTATTATCGAGCGCATGGCCGACATGCAGCGATCCGGTGACGTTTGGCGGCGGATTGACTATGGTGAACGGGATCATCCGGGGGTTGTCTGGGGTGGGCGCAGGGCGGAAAAGCCCCTCAGCCTCCCAATGGGCATACCACTTCGCCTCAATCGCGGCGGGATCGAAAGTCTTGTCCAAAGCCATGCCGCGGCCTTTGCCAGCGAGGGGCGGCGGGTGCAAGTTTCCACTTACGTGCAAGGCGGCACCGGCCCGCTCCCCCACCCGGCCACCCATAGCCTGCTATTTTAGGGTGGCCGGGTGGGGAGCGGGCCGGTGCCGCCTTCTGTTTCAGCCTGCTGAAACAGACAGAAACGCTACCTCCTTGCCGCCGCTCCATTTTTGCCCCACACCAACAATCAATGCGCAAGTGGGCTGAATTTACACGAGAAGACACGCCGGACGGCAAGGGGCGCATAGCCTTTTCCGGACCGATGACCGTGTCGTCGGTGGGCATTATCGATCAGCAATTGCGCGATATCGGCGAAGGGCTGAGCGCGGTCGATATTTCCGCCGTCACCGATATTGATACGGTCGGCGCGTGGATAGCATGGCGGGTTTCGCGCGATTCGGGCGGCGAGATTACCGGGGCGAGCGAAAAGGCGCAGCGGCTGATCGCGGCGGTTAATCAGTCGAGCGGCGCTCCTGAGGCCGAACCAGATAAGCCCAGCGCCGCCGAAATGGTGCCAGCCGCCGTCGGTAAAAAGATGTTCGCCGCGCGGCGCGGGCTGATCGGCTCGATGGGTTTCTTTGGCGGAATTGTCGTCGCCTTTGGCCAGATCATTCGCCACCCCTCGCGGCTTCGGCGGCAGGCCGTTTCGTCGCAGATTGAACAGGTGGGCGTAACCGCGCTGCCGATTATTGGCCTGATGTGTTTCCTCGTCGGCATCGTGATTGCTCAGCAGGGCGCGGTCCAGCTGAAGGAATTCGGTGCGGAAATGCTCACGGTGAACCTCACCGGGCGCATATCGCTGCGCGAACTTGGCGTGCTGATGACCGCGATTATGGTGGCGGGCCGTTCGGGCTCAGCCTTCGCTGCGCAGATCGGTACGATGAAGCTCACCGAAGAGATTGACGCGATGCGCACCATCGGCGTCTCACCGATTGAGGCGCTGGTGATCCCGCGCATCCTCGCATCGGTGCTGATGATGCCGCTGCTCGGGTTCTATGCCGCCTGCACGGCGATCATCGGTGGCGCGGTGATTTCGGGCGTTACTTTGGGTATTCCGATATTCACCTTCCTGGCCCGGATCCGTGAAGTGGTTTTGATGCATGATCTCTGGGTCGGATTGGTCAAGGCACCGTTCTTCGGCCTCGTGATCGCGCTGGCTGGCTGCTATCAAGGCATGCAAGTCAAGGATAACGCCGAGGAAGTGGGCCTTAGAACAACGATGGCGGTGGTTCAGGCGATCTTTATGGTCATCGTTATGGATGCGTTTTTTGCGGTGTTTTTCACCTCGGTAGGCTGGGGATGAGCGAGGCCGAAGCCCTTCTGGATGACAATGGCGAGCCATGGGTTCCGCCGCAGCGCTTCTCAGGTGAATATCCGATTGAGATTGAGGGGCTGAGCAATTGTTTTGGCGATCAAGTGGTTCACGAGAACCTCTCGCTCTCCGTTCGGCGCGGCGAGATTCTCGGTGTTGTCGGCG
>JAYVNC010000179.1:0-4662 GCA_043758655.1 Novosphingobium sp. | reverse complement strand
ACAGCAGCCGGTTGAGCAACCGATAGAAACTGCCGCCGCGCCACTGGCGGAGAAAACGCGTGCGAGTCCATGCCGCAATGGACGGCCCACCAAGATCGGCCAGCTGGGACAGCGCTATGGCGTTGGCTGCGGCTTGCGGTAGCGAATAGCCGGTGGTGGGATGGAAGAAGCCACCCTTCAGTCCAAGCCTCGCGACCGGATCGGCGGCGGGCCAGAATAGATTGGGGTCGCCGCCGAGCAGGATCGGCAACACCCCGGTTTCCTGGCGGATGGGCGTGCCCGTCCAGCCCTGTGCCGCGACATAATCCGCGATCCGTGTTCGTACCGCCGCGTCATCGAGTTCAGCGCCGTCGGTATAATATGTATCTTCGACGAGCAGCCGGTCGGGGCTGAACGGCAGGCTGTAGACGAAGCGATAGCCTTCGGCCTGGTCGACCGTCGCGTCCATGATGATCGGCGCCTTCAGGCCATGGCCCGGGGCGTCATATTCGACCCCGACGAATTTCTGCCACGCCAGCTCGATCCCCGGCATCGGTCCATCGGGCCCGCGCGCATCGATCACGCCGGAGGCCGCGATCATCGTCCCGTCGGCAAGCGTGATTGCGTCGGCCGCAAGGGCAGCGACCGCGGTGCCAAGCCTCCACTGGCTGGGTGACAGTCGTTCGTGGACGAGCATGTCGAGCCGGCTCGAATGGACGCTATTATAGCCGAAGCCGAGCGCCCGGTTGCGCCCCGGAAAGCGCACTATATGGCTCGGCCAGCGGATCGGTTGCATCGCTTCGACCAAAGCCAGTTCATCACCAGCGACATCGCCATCGAAGTAGGACCAGACATGATTGCCGCCAAAGCAGTCGCCCGCCTCGACCAGCAGCAACGGAACGTCGGGCCGCTGCGCCGCGATCGCCAACGCGGCGAGCGATCCCGCCAGGCCTCCACCAACGATGATCAGGGGCTCATTCGAACGCATCGCTGCTCGCCTTAGAGTCATCGCGCTGGTAAGGCTATGGCAATGGAGCTTGGAACCAGCATGTTGTGGTCGGCAATCGCGATGACGATGATCGTCGCGGTCCGCTATCTTGTCACCAGCGGCGGCTTCGCCTGGTTGACACGGCGCGTTCGCCCGGGCCTCTACACCGGCCTCGAACCGCAGATCCGTTCGGAGATCAAGTGGTCAATCCTGAGCGCATCGCTCTATGGCGCGCCTGCAGGTATACTGTTGTTTCTATGGGATAAATTCGGCTTGACCAAGCTCTATACCCAACCGCTGCTCTATCCGCTTTGGTGGCTCCCATTGTCGGTCATCACTTACCTCATCCTCCACGACACCTGGTTCTACTGGACCCACCGCCTGATGCACCGCCCGGCAATTTACCGCCGAGTCCACGCGGTCCACCACGCCAGCCATCCTCCGACCGCCTGGGCGGCAATGAGTTTCCACCCGTGGGAAAGCCTGACCGGCGCGGTGGTCATCCCGGTGCTGATCCTGACCATCCCGATCAACGTCGCGGCGCTTGGGCTGGTGCTGACCATCATGACCCTCATGGGTGTCACCAATCACATGGGGTGGGAGATGTTTCCCAAATCCCTTGTTCATGGCCGAGCAGGCCAGTGGCTGATAACAGCCAGTCACCATCAGCTTCATCACCAGCGGAACAAATGCAATTATGGCCTCTATTTCCGATTTTGGGATCGCCTCTGTTCTACCGATAGCGGCCTTGGCAGCTTTGAGCCTCGTCGGGCCCGCTCCAGCGCTGGCCCAGTCGCCCGCGACGACAACGATATCGGTCGAGATCGTCGGGCTGCGTGATGCCCGCGGCGTGGTCCACCTTTGCCTGACCCGCGAACCGAAGGGCTTCCCGGAGTGCAAGGGCCCCAACACGCTTCATGCCACGATCCGCGCATCGGTTGCGCCGCTTCATTATGAGTTTCGTTCGGTGCCGATCGGTATTTACGCGGTATCGGCGATCCACGACGCGAACAATGACGGCAAGCTCAACACCATGTTCGGCATCCCAACCGAAGGTTTCGCTTTCTCGCGCAACCCCGCAATGAAGATGCGCGCGCCGCGCTTCAACGAAGCGTCCTTCGATAGCAACGGTCGGTCGCTCGAACCGCTCAAGATGAAGTATCTTCTCTAATTCTTCCAAGCGGTTGTTGGGATTACCGAAACCTACGATTGAATCGCACGGGGAACGATCCCACTAGATCGTCGTTTTCTCGATGCAGACTTCATGCGCCGCTGGTGTGGTCGTGGGCCCCGGGGCTTAGGTCGCGTAAAATAAGGGAGATTGATGATGCGTAATTTCATGATGGTCACTCTGTTGGCCGGATCGATGGCTGTTTCGGCTTGCTCGACCGCCAACAACCCGCAGCTGGCTGATGTAGGCACTGGTGCCGCAATCGGCGCAGTCGGCGGTGCCGGCGTTGGCGCCGTGGTCGGCGGCATTTCGCCGATCGAAGGCGCGGTGGTCGGTGCGGCAATCGGCGGACTCGCTGGCGCAGTCTGGACCGACAGAAACAATGACGGTTACGCCGATGGCTACAGCCAGAATGGCACTTACTATCCGGGTCGCCCGTCGGGTTGGGATTCGACCCTTGGCCGCGTTGGAACCGGCGTTGCAGGCGGCGCGGTGGTCGGCGCCGCCGCTGGTGCGCTGATCCCGGGCGTGAGCGTGCTTGACGGTGCCATCGCCGGTGCGGTGGTCGGTGGTCTTGCAGGCGCAATCTGGGCCGACCAGGATCGCGACGGACGGGTCGACGGCTATATGTACAATGGCCAATATTATCCGGGCGCGCCGACCAATAATGCGCCACCGCCGATGAGCCAGCCGACCAGCCGCACTGGCGAGCGCGGCTAACATCCACCCGCCGGTGGCCTCTATACATCGGCGCGTCGGACGGTTTTTCCGCCCGGCGCGCCTTTGCTTGTGCCTTGCCTTGACTTGCTTGCCGCAGCTTGCAGCGGCAGAAACGCTCGTTGCTGCGTCGCCGAAAGACCAGACGATCGACTCATTTTATGCGGCACGGGGCGGTCGGCCGTTATGGTTGGCGAGCGGCGGTAACGAACCGCAAATCCTGATGGACTTATTCAATAGCGTCGAAGCCGATGGCCTGTCTCGCGACCCCAACCGTCTGTCCATTCTCGACCGCGCGTTGCGTCAGGCAAATTCGGGAAACCCCCGAGAAATCCTGCGCGCTGATCGTCTGCTCAGTCAGGCGTTTGTGGAATATGTACGCGACGTTCGGCGGCTGAAGAGCGCAGAGATGATCTGGGTCGATCCTGAGCTTCGACCCTCGTCAGAGTTTCCACGCCGGTTGCTCAGCGAAGCTGCCGATGCGCCGTCGCTCGAAACCTACCTGACCGAGATGCGGTGGATGAATCCGATCTACGCCGGCTTGCGGCATGGGCTAAGCGTCGGGGTTGGAGGCAATCGCGACCTGATCGCGCTCAACCTTGAGCGCGCCCGCGCGCTTCCCGCGAGCCGTGGGCGCTATATCATCGTCAACGCCAGCGCCGCCGAATTGACGATGTATGAAGATGGTCAGCGGGTCGGTTCGATGCGTGTGGTGGTCGGCAAGCCGATCTATCCCACCCCGGTGATGGCCGCGAAGATCCGTTATGCCTCGCTCAATCCGTACTGGAACGTTCCGCCCGATCTAGCGGCGGAGCGGATCGCGCCCAATGTCGTCAAGGACGGGAACGCCTATCTCAAGCAGAAGGGTTATCAATTGTTGTCGAGCTGGGACGACGATGCGACTGTCGTCAGTCCCGACACGGTCAATTGGGCATCAGTCGCAGCGGGAAAGACTGAAGTGCGCATTCGCCAGCTGCCCGGGCCGAGCAATGCGATGGGTAAGATGAAATTCATGTTCCCTAACGTCCAGGGCATTTATCTTCACGATACGCCTGACAAGAATCTGCTCGGTGAGGAAACGCGAATGTTCAGCGGCGGGTGCGTCCGGCTTGAAGATGCGCCGCGGCTGGCGCGCTGGCTGTTTAACGGTGCGCCGCCATCGAGCAAATCGGTAAAACCCGAGCAACGCGTCGACCTGCCTGAACCGGTTCCGGTGTTCCTGACGTACCTGACGGCCATTCCGAGCGAGGACGGAATTGCTTTCTTGCCCGACGTTTACAGTCGTGACCGGGCTGCGTTAGCCGCGCTTTATGGCAGGGGTGCCGTCGCCAGCCGGTAATCAGCGCCCCCAGCGTGGGAAATAATGCACGTCCTGATAATATAGCGTGCCGTCGGGCGCGTGCGCAGGCGCGAAGCGAGCGCGATCTACCAATAGCTGACATAGCAATGCGTCGATCTTGGGATTACCGCTTGATCCCAGCGCGCGGCACCGTTCGACCCGGCCCGCTTTATTAACCAGCAGCAAAAGTTCGGCCGTTCCCTGCGACGATCCCAGATCGGCGATGTCGCGAAAATCGCTCCGGTTGAGCGCGCCGGACAGCAAGCGAGCGCCAATCACGCCACCATTGCCAACGCCAGTGCCGTCGCCCGAACCGCCAGCCCCGGTGCCGGTGCCGCTCGCCGCCGCTCGGACGCTCGCCGCCGCCCCTTGCCCCGGGATGGGCGCTGCAGTGATCGGCGCTTTAACCGGAAGCTTGGACTTTGGCGCGGTGACAGGGCGGGGTATTGCCTTCTTCGCTGCGGGAGC
>JAYVNC010000178.1:0-14016 GCA_043758655.1 Novosphingobium sp. | reverse complement strand
GGCCAATGGCTATATGCGCCGTGACCAAAGGTCCAAGCCCCCACCATGCTCAAGACGATCAAGTCCCTTTTCGGCTCGCGACCTGAGCCCACCCTGCCCGCCGTTCCGCACGGTGAGCGGATCTATGCGGTCGGCGATATCCACGGGCGGCTCGATCTGATGGTGGCGCTCGCTGAAGCGATCGAAGCCGATGATCGCAAGCGCGGACCCGCCGATACCACGGTGATTCTCCTCGGCGATCTGGTTGATCGCGGGCCAGACAGCGCAGGCGTTATTAAAGCGGCTGGGCTATGGGCGCAGCAGCGTTCGGTGCGTTTCATTGCCGGCAACCACGAGGAAATGTTCCTCGAATCGTTCGGCAATATCGAAACGCTGCGCCACTTCCTCAAATATGGCGGGCGCGAGACAATCCTGAGCTATCCCATCGATCCGATGGCCTATTCCGCCGCCGAGCTCGAGGAAGTGCAAGCGCTGATGACCGACGCTGTTCCGCAGGAAGACCTTGATTTCTTGCGCAGTTTTGAAGACACGATCATCATCGGCGATTACCTGTTCGTCCATGCCGGTATCCAGCCCGGCGTCGCCATAGGCGATCAGCGCACCAGCCACCTGCGCTGGATTCGCGAACCGTTCCTGAGCCATTCCAGCAAGCACAGCCACATAGTCGTCCACGGCCATACGATCATGGCTGAGGCCGAGGTTTTGCCCAACCGCATCGGCATCGACACTGGCGCCTATGATTCGGGTAAGCTGACCGCGCTCGGGCTTGAAGGCGCTGAGCGCTGGCTAATCGAGACACGCGACAATAGCGGCGCTATAAGCACCGCGACGAGGAGCGCCGCATGAGGATAGCAATGGTGGGATCGGGCTATGTCGGCCTGGTTTCAGGAGCCTGTTTTGCCGATTTCGGCCACGAGGTTGTCTGCATTGACAAGGATCCGACAAAGATTGAGCGGCTCAATGCTGGCGTGATGCCGATCTTTGAGCCGGGGCTGGCTGAGCTGGTGACCGGCAACGTCAAGGCCGGGCGGCTATCCTTCACCACCGATCTTGCCGAGGGAATCAAGGGCGCAAAGGCGATCTTCATAGCCGTCGGCACCCCCAGCAGGCGCGGCGATGGCCACGCCGACTTGTCATTCGTCTATGCGGTGGCCGAGGAAGTCGGCGCGCACCTATCGGGCGATGCGGTGGTGGTGACAAAATCCACCGTGCCGGTCGGAACCGGCGATGCGGTGGAGCGCATTCTGGCCGATGCCAAACCTGCTGCACGCTATGCCGTCGCCTCAAACCCAGAATTCCTGCGCGAAGGCGCGGCAATCGATGATTTCAAACATCCTGACCGCATCGTCATCGGCGCAGATGATGAATGGGCCCGCGATGTGATGCGCGAAGTTTACCGCCCGCTGGTCAATAACGGCGCGCCAATCCAGTTTACCGCGCGGCGCAGCGCCGAGCTGATCAAATATGCCGCCAACGCCTTCCTCGCGGTCAAGATCACCTTCATCAATGAGATCGCCGATCTGTGCGAGCGGGTCGACGCCGATGTGCAGGATATCAGCCGCGGCATTGGCATGGACAACCGCATCGGCCCGAAATTCCTTAACGCTGGCCCCGGATATGGCGGATCATGCTTCCCCAAGGACACGCTCGCGCTGCTCAAGACGGCAGAAGACTTCGATTCGCCGCTGCGAATTGTTGAGGCGGTGGTCAAGGTCAATGACAGCCGCAAGCGCGCGATGGGCCGCAAGGTGATCGACGCGATTGGCGGGCCGGATGTGGCGCGCGGCAAAAAGGTCGCGCTGCTCGGGCTGACGTTCAAGCCTGACACCGATGATATGCGCGACGCGCCGTCAATCGCCATCTCACAGGCGCTCGCCGATGCTGGTGTGCAGATGAGCGCCTATGACCCTGAGGGCATGGACATGGCCAGCCCGATGATGCCCGATGTCGCGATGACCGGCAGCGCCTATGAAGCGGCTGCGGGCGCGGACGCGGTGGTGATCGTCACCGAATGGGACGCCTTCCGCGCGCTCGATCTGGCGCGGCTGAAGGCAATCACCAAGGCCCCGGTGCTCGTTGATCTGCGCAATGTTTATGATCCGCAAACGGTGCGCGCGGCGGGTTTCACTTATGTGAGCGTGGGTAGGAATTAATTCGCCAGGGGGCCTGTAAGCCGGGTTCTGTCCGGCGGATGGTATCGTGTCCCAAGTTTCCTTGGGGCTCGACCAGCACCGCCTGGGCAGCCATTCCTCTAGGCCGAGCATTGCTGCGCGGCTCAAGCAACCAACCCGGGCGGTCCAGCGCGAAACACGCCTGCCCTGATTGCTCAGGACGTGCCGCCCCTATTCGGTCTTGCTCCGGGTGGGGTTTGCCATGCGGCCACTGTTACCAGCAGCCCGGTGCGCTCTTACCGCACCCTTTCACCCTTACCTTCTGCTTCCTTCGACAAGCTCAGGATGAGCGGAAGGCGGTCTGCTCTCTGTGGCACTTTCCCTAGACTTGCGTCCGGCGGGCGTTACCCGCCACCCTTGTTTCGTGGAGCCCGGACTTTCCTCGGCCTTCTCCCCGCTCATGTTGAGCTTGTCGAAGTACGCGGCTGCCCGGCCCCCTGGCTGGGGCTCGCCTAGCACGCACTAACTATTCAGCCAAGCCAGTGTCGCGTTCTAACAAAAGTTCAAACAACAGCGCGCCGATCTCACCGTCAATCTCGCCATCGATCAGCCGCGTCCGCCAGCGGCGCTGGAAGGCGCGAACTGCGGCCTCGCCATCGGTAATGTCATAGCCCCAGCGCTCGAGCGCAAGGAAAAACGCGCCTTCGTTATCGAACACCAGCCGCATCGTTGGCTTGGGCTTGGCCAGCGCGAGGCGGTGCCAGGCGAGCCGCGCCCACGGGAACAGTTCACCCGGATCAAGCTTGCGCGCCGGGGCAACGTCTGAATGGCCGACAACATTGGCGAGGGGGATTTGGTTGCGCCCGATGATGTCAGCGAGCAGCGGCAACAACGCCCCGATCTGCTCCTCAGGGAATTCACGGTAGCCCCATTCGTGCCCCGGATTGACCAGTTCGATGCCAATGCTGGCCGAATTAACGTCCCGCTCCCCGCGCCAGCAGGCCGCGCCAGCGTGCCAAGCGCGATGCTTTTCATCGACCAACTGGGTGACAGTGCCGTCCTCAGCAATCATGTAATGCGCTGAAACCGGATTGGCGTGGCCCCCATCGGTCAGCCGGGCGAGTGCCTCCTCAGCGCTCGGCATCCCGGTGTAATGCAGCACGACCATCGAAATGGCGGCCTTGCGCGTGTTGAAATTCGGCGAGGGAACCTGCTGATGGACCAGCCATTCGCGCATGTCGCCGCTCATCGCATCAGGCTTTATGCTGCGCCGGGCCGGGAAGCACCGCGCCCATCACCAGCGCGCCTTCGGCCAGCGCAAATTGCAGCCCGCCGCCCAGCGATTCTGCCAGTTGGTGCGCGAGCGCAGCAGGCGCAGTGCGGCTGGAAAGTTCGCTTTGCGGCAGGCTGCCATCGAGCGCTTTGCCAACGTTTGCATCAAACGCGATCTTCGCCCCGCTGGCGCGCACGACGATTTCGCTTGTGCCGCCTAGCAATTCCGCGCCGATTTCGAGCGTTCCGCCACGCACCAGAGCCTCGATACCAAACAGCGCGAGATTAAGCAGAACCTTAACCGCCGGTTTGGGCAAAGCCGGCGCGGCGACGTTCCAGTTTACTTCGATGCGCTTGTTGTTGCCCGCAAGCGCCTCAATCGCAGCGCGCGGCTCTTCACACGGCACCATTTCGCCATATCCTCCAGCCGCCCCGAAGGCGAGGCGGAAGAACTTGAGCTTGTCAGCGCTGGTCTTGGCGCTCTGTTCGAGCAGTTCAACAATCCGCCCGCGCATCTCGCTGTCGCGCTCTTCGGCGAGCAACTCCAACCCATTAGCCATCGCGCCTACCGGGCTCAACATATCATGGCACAGCCGCGAGCAAAGCAAGGAGGCAAGATCAATCGCAGAAATAGTCATGAAGCGCGGGTTCCGTGTGGCCGAATGGGCATTTGATCTCCCTTACCCTTCTGCGAGTCGCGTGGGAAGCGCTTCAAAGCTCCCATCCACATCGTGCCCATAAGAGATCCCACAGGCTTCGTACGCAGCTTCTTTCCTCACTGTGGCAATCGCGCCACTTGCACCCGCGCGGTCCATACCCAAGTTCCTGTTCATGGACGGGGGTCACACCACAATTACCGGCGTTATTGCGGCCGGCGGCGAGCGGATCGACAAGGCGATTGCGGCTGCCAGCGGCATGTCACGCGAGCGGGTGAAGGCGCTGATGGGCGAAGGCATGGTCGAGCTGGCGGGCAAAGTGGTTTCACAAGCCTCGCTTAAACCCGCCGCCGATACGCCTTTCGCCATCCGCGTGCCCGAAGTCATCGACGCCGAAGCCCAGCCTCAGGACATCCCGCTGGTGATCGCCTATGAGGACGAGCATCTGATCGTCATTAACAAGCCCGCCGGAATGGTGGTTCACCCAGCCGCCGGGAACCCTGACGGAACGCTGGTCAACGCGCTGCTGCATCACTGTCGGGGCCAGCTATCGGGGATTGGGGGAGTTGCCCGCCCCGGCATCGTTCACCGCATCGACAAGGATACCTCGGGCCTAATGGTGGTCGCCAAGACTGATATTGCGCACGAAGGGCTAGCCCGGCAATTCGCCGATCATTCGATAGAGCGCGCCTACATCGCCGTGGTTGGCGGCTTGCCGATGCCGCTCAGCGGCACGGTCGAAGGTCACATCGGCAGGTCTGACAAAGATCGCAAGAAGATGGCGGTGCTTCACGAGCTCAATAAGCGCGGCAAGCATGCGGTGACGCATTACAAGGTGCTTGAGCGGCTCAATGCCAAGGCCGCGCTGGTCGAATGCCGCTTGGAAACCGGGAGAACCCATCAGGTCCGCGTTCACATGGCATCAATTGGGCATGCTTTATTGGGCGATCCTGTTTATGGACGCAGCCCCAGCGCGCTTCGAGCGTTATTGACCCGAATCGATTTCCGCCGCCAAGCCCTTCACGCTGCCGTTTTGGGCTTTGTTCACCCCGCCACGACAGAAAGCCTTCGCTTTACCGCCAAGTTACCTGCCGATCTCGAACAGCTTTTGGTCGAATTGAAGTGCATTTCGTGAGTTAGTCTGCTATTACACCCCGCCAATGTAGCTACCACCGCCGGATGCCTATTAAGGGTCTGGCAAGGCTTAGCCGACGATTAAAGGACGAATGAAAACCATGCCCCAGCGCGACAGCAACCTTCCTTCTGCCCCCAATTCGGTTCCTGCACTCGGCAGCGAAGCGGGCCTAAACCGCTATCTTTCTGAGATCCGCAAGTTCCCGCTGCTCACGCCCGAGAAGGAATATATGCTCGCCAAGCGTTATGCCGAGCATCAGGATCCCGATGCGGCAAAGCAACTGGTCACCAGCCACCTGCGCTTGGTAGCGAAAATCGCCATGGGCTATCGCGGCTATGGCCTGCCGGTTTCCGAACTGATTTCCGAAGGCAATATTGGCCTGATGCAGGGCGTCAAAAAGTTTGAGCCTGAGCGCGGTTTCCGCCTTGCGACTTATGCAATGTGGTGGATCAAGGCGTCGATTCAGGAGTTCATCCTGCGTTCGTGGAGCCTTGTAAAAATGGGCACCACTGCGGCGCAGAAGAAGCTGTTCTTCAACCTGCGGCGGATGAAAAAGAACCTCGACGCTTATGAGGATTCTGACCTTCACCCCGATCACCTCAAGCTGATCGCTACCAAGCTCGGCGTGTCTGAGACCGAAGTGGTCAACATGAACCGCCGGATGATGATGGGCGGCGATGCCAGCCTCAACGTCAGCCTCAACAATGAGGGCGAAGGCCAGTGGCAGGATATTCTGGCCGACGAAGGCGCGCTGCAGGATGAAACCGTTGCCGAAGCGCAGGAAGCCGGCTTCCGCCACGCGCTGCTGCTTGAAGCAATGGACGATCTGAATGATCGTGAGCGGCATATCCTCACCGAACGGCGTCTGACCGATGACCCGAAGACGCTTGAGGAACTGAGTCAGACCTACAGCGTCAGCCGCGAACGTGTGCGCCAGATTGAAGTGCGCGCGTTTGAAAAGCTGCAAAAGGGCATCATGCGGATCGCGGGTGAAAAGCGGTGGCTTTCGGCCGCCTGATTACGGGAACCGCTTAGCAAGTCCGAATTTGAACGACTGGTCGGGCACGCCCCCGGCCAGCCGCTCGTCCATTTCAACATCGAGCTGAAACGTCTTGCCCGCCTGCCAAGCAAGCGAGACGGCGGCCTCTGCCTGAGTATCATGGCCTGCGGGATCGAGATCGCGGAAGACATTGGCCTCAACCGTTAACGTGACAGCCTTGCTCACATCGTAGGAAACACCAGCGGCGCTGCCGAATGCCAGATGACGCCCCGATCCGCTGGCGTTGACCGCAGCGTCAGCTTCAGGCGTCAGTTCGATCTGAAAGCCATGCCCCAGCGCAAACCCCATCGGCACCAGCACACCCGCCCCCCAATCACCCGCGCCGCCGGGTGATGTGCCCACAGGCAGCGTCACAAAGGCTTGCAGCGCGACCGGACCATTTGGCCCGGCAAGCCCGCGCCGCCACGCAATAGTGGCATCACCAGTGCTCGCTACGGTTGTGATCGCGCCGGTAAGCTTGTCGCGCTGGCGATCATGGACATAGGGGGCGAAACTGAATTCCAGTTCGGAACGCGGGGTCAATCCGATGCGCAGGGTAGTATCGCCCAGCGTCAGCGTATCATCGCGCGAAGCGGCGTCCGCCTCATGGTCCCACGCCAGCACGCCCACCTCAGCCATAAATTCACCCGGCGCGAGCGTGCAAGCGGGAGTATTGAGCCCCGGCCGATTCGCACAAAAATCGCGCTCCTCAGCATGAGCGGGAGTAGCCAGAGAGGCGATCAACAGAAGACTGGGCGGGAGAATACGCATGGGGGACAATCTCTTTTCTGGGCCAAGGCCGCACCCACTTGACTACCACGCGGACAACATATTGGCGAGTAGAGCAACACCGGCTAGTCATGACACAAGATGATGCGCCGCCTCCGCCTTCCACGTTTGCCACGGCCAGGCCCCAATCGGGGCTGGATCTATCGCGGCGCATGGTGGGCGGCGCGGGGGATAATCTGGTTTGTCGGTATCAGCCTGCTGCTGGTGTTACTTTTCAAATGGCTGCCGGTGCCGGTCACCGCAACGATGGTGATGGATCCCAACGGCATTTCCAAGGACTGGACCCCGCTCAGCCGGATGGACCGCAATATGGTTGCGGTGGTGATTGCGGGCGAAGACTCCAAGTTCTGTATTCACAACGGCTTTGACCGTGAGGCGATGCAGAAGGCGTGGGAGCGCAACCAGCGCGGCGGGCACATTCGCGGCGGATCGACGATCAGCCAGCAGACCGCCAAGAACGTGTTCCTGTGGCAAGGCGGCGGCTATTTCCGCAAGGGGCTTGAGGCGTGGTTCACCGTGCTGATTGAGAATATCTGGGGCAAGCGGCGGATCATGGAGGTTTACCTCAACGTCGCCGAAACCGGGATTGGCACGTTTGGCGCGGAAGCAGCGTCGCAGCGCTATTACGGGCATTCCGCCGCGCATCTGACGCGCATCGAAGCCGCCCGCATCGCCGCCGCACTGCCCGCGCCAAAAAGACGAGATGTCATCGACCCCGGCGGTTTCACCCGCCGCCACGGCAACGCGATCGCGGCGCAAAGCGGTGCGGTGAAACGCTCAGACGGGGACGAATGCGTTTATCGGTGATCGCGGGTTGCTGACGCAAAAAGAAAGGGACGCCGAAGCGCCCCTTTCCCGATTATTTTCCGATATTTCGCCGTGATCAGAAGGCGAAAACCACGGTTCCACTGATCGTGCGCGGCGCGCCGATCTGGGCGTTGCCGGGGTTGCCATAGACCGATGCACCGGTGGTCCGGTTGAACGTGCTCGCCTGATTGAGGCCAGTCGCGCCGGTGATGCTGCCAACGTAGAACTGATCGAACAGGTTGTAGATGTTCAGCTGGAAGTAGCTCTTGTTGCCCATGCCGATCGCCTTGAGGTTAAAGCGCGCGTCAAGGTTGACCAACCAGTAAGCTGGAGCCGTCGCGCCATAGATCTGCGTCGCAGCAATTGGCGCTACTGGTGTCGTACAAACGGTTGGCGTTGCCGCGGTGCAAGCCTTCGCGCCGGTTGGCAGGAATGAACCAATGAACGTCGCTTCGTTGTTATCAAACACATAGCGCTCGCCGGTCCGCTTCGCAGTGAAGCCGAGTTCAACCGGCCCGAGGGTAGCACGGGCGGAGACGCCGAATGTGTACTTCGGCGCGCCCGCTTCACGCTTGCCTGCGGTGTTGGCATAGACCGGCGTTCCATCAGCATTCTTGCCGATCGCGATGTCGTCCCTGATCTCTGACTTCAGGATACTGCCGAAAACCTGAAACTGGAACTGCTCAATCGGCTGGACCGAGATGTAACCGTCAATCCCGTACTTCTTAACCGCACCAAGATTGCGGATCACTGAAATATCGAGATCGGAATCGTAGGCGGTCGCCAAGCGGTTCTGATACTGGTTGTAGAAGGCCGAAACCTCGCCTTGGACCATGCCCGAACGATAGCGAACACCGCCATCAAAGTTGTCCGTGGTTTCCGCCACTGGCGTCGCCTGCGTTGTTCCAGCTGGATAGTAGAACGAGTTGTACAGGCTATCAGTACCGGGGATCGAAATGTTTTTCGAATAGTTGCCGAACAGGCTGAAACTGTCAGTCGCATGGAAGACGAAACCAACGCTCGGCAGGAACTTCCTGTAGTTCAGCACACGGTGTCCTGGAGGGGCGAAACCGGTAACGGCATTTGTTGTGGCATTAAAGGTGTAGGGATTCAGCGCGCCAAGCTGAGTATCAATCGCTGCGTTACCGCCCGAGCATTCAACAAATCCACTGGCCGAAGACGTATAGCAGTTGTTGGTCAGATCACGCTTAAAGAACGGCAAGGCCACGCCAAGGTTGACCACCAGCTTATCGTCCATGAATTCGCCACGATATTCGACCGCGAACTTATGAAGGATGGCAAGCGAAATTCGGTCACGCTTTTGCAGCACGGTTCCGTTGACATCCGACTGTGCGCTTGCCGTGTTAACCGGGAACACATCAAATGGTTCGCCAAAGCTCTTGACGAGGCCAACCTGGCCTGTCTGGCGGTGGCGGGCGCTGTCAAAAGTGTAAGCAAAGCGCACGGTGTTGTGATCGTTGAGCTTCCAGCGAAGGCTTGCGGTTACACCGTAACGGCGGGTCTGGGTCTGGCTCGGGGCAATCACCGTAACGGTATCAAGCGTATCGCCGTCACCGTTAATGTCGCGACCGAAGTAAGCCGTGCCGCCGTAGTATCCGGCGACGCAGGAAACACCGGGTCCGTTCGCAACGGTGCGGCAGTTCGAGGCGGTTGGGTTGGCAGTTGAAACAGCCAGCGCCGGGTTCTGCGCAAGCGGGTTGATATCACGCAGCGTTTCCTGCGCGGTCGTGGTGCCGCCACCGTTGGCCTTCACATACTGATAGCTCGGATCAACCGTAAGCAGCAGGCTGTCTGAGAGCGTGAACTTCGAAGAAATGCGGATGTTGCCGGTGTTTGATGGATTATAGCGCCGATCAAATTCGGTTCCGCAGCTTGCCTGGTTTGTCGGAGCCACTGCAGGCGCATCGGCTACGCCGGGGTTGCCCGCGTTGGTCTGGCAAGGGAAGTTGATCGTATAGAAACGCTCATCGCCCGTCGTCGGGAAGCGGTTGCCGGAGTTCGGGCCAACGATGCGCGCAGCCAGATTGGTCAGGCTCTGGGTCAGGTCAGTGCGCAGCGGGGTTGAGCCGAAAAAGTTGTTGCGGTTCTGGTTATAGTGACCGGCAACGGTGATAAAATCTCCGCCGCTCAGCGGGAAGTAGATCTTACCGTTGTACTGCTGCTTGGCGACCTTGCCATAGTTATTGAACGGAAGGTTGTTGGTGGCGCGGCTGGCTGAAACCCAAGCGCGAACGCCACCGGCAGTGAGATCGCCAGTTTCGACCTTAGCAAAAATGCGCATGAACGCGAAATCACCGGCCGAGCCCGAAAGCATCACGCCAAAATCATGATCGGGGTTCTTGGTGCGCAGGTTGACGGTGCCGCCAGCCGCCGATGCGGTGGGGCTGTCAACATCGCTGGTGCCAAGATTGACGTTAACCTGATCGATCAGTTCAGGATCAACCTGCTGGTTCGAGAAGATTGCATAGTTGCCCGAATCGTTGAGCGGAACGCCATCAAAGGTCAGGCTGATGCGCGACGAATCAAAGCCGCGGATGTTGAGCGCGCCACCGGACGAGCCGTAAGCATCATTGTTTTGGAAGCTGACACCTGGGATCTGATTGATCGTATCGAGGATCGACTGACCGGCGCCCTGATGCTGAATGTTTTCAGAAGTTATCACCGCTTTGGCCTTCGCAGTATCGGGCGATGAGATGCCGCCAACTGCCTGCACCGTGGTGCGCGCGCCGGTAACAACGATGGGCTTTTCAAATTCCTGCGTACCGGTCGACTGCGCCATGACGGGTGTCGCGATGCCGATTGCAAGTGGAAGGCTGGCCGCGCCGAACGCGAGAAATGTCTTAAGCTGCATGGTAAACCCCGATTGCCGCGTGTTGAACTGGTCGAATTTGCGAGTCTGACATTTCCGTTTTTTCGCGGTGTAAGGCACCGTGCGAATCAGCCGGAAAAGCCATCAATGGCGACGATTTACCGCCACTGGGCTCGCTTAAGAACACCGCATTGTGACTGCCTGTTGACACTTTCGGATCGTCGGGTGAGGCGAAAGCCAGAAGTGGAATTAAGTTCCATCTCGCGGCTCTATGACGTAATAATATGTCAATTTTTCGCAATACCGTCATTATCTCTTGAAATTTGAGTCAAATACGGGCGGACGAATTTTGCCGCACTGCGGTATATCTGCAACGCTGTCAGTAAGGCTGCAAGCAACGGGATCCAGCATTTGCCTTCGCACCACCCAGAACATGCTATCAACGGGCACACTGGCCACGGCCACCACCACGCCCCGCCCGCGACCGGTAGCCACTCGATGGCGTTTGCCATTGGCGTGGCGCTTAACACGGGATTTGTCGTGGTTGAGGCGGGCTATGGCTTTGCCGCGGGGTCAATGGCGCTGGTTGCCGATGCCGGACACAACCTGTCCGATGTGCTCGGTCTGGTGATCGCCTGGACCGCAAGTGTGCTCGCCGCGCGGCCGCCCTCGGCGCGGTTTACCTATGGCTTCAAAAGCTCGTCGATCCTTGCGGCGCTGGCCAACTCGGCGCTGCTAATCGCCGCCATCGGAGCTATCGGAACCGAGACACTGCACCGTTTCCTCAATCCTGAGCCCGTTGCAGGCGGTGTCATGATGGCGGTCGCAGCCGCGGGTATTGTGATCAATTCGGTAACCGCCTTGCTGTTTTTTGGCGGCCGCAAACATGACATCAACCTGCGCGGTGCCTTCATCCACATGACGGGCGACGCTGCGGTATCTGCTGCCGTTGTCGTCGCGGGCTTTCTGATCCTGCGCACTGGCAAACAGTGGATTGATCCTCTGGTCAGTCTGTTAGTTCTCGTGGTGATTGGCTGGAGCACGTGGGGCCTGCTCAAAAGCGCGCTCAAAATGGGGCTTCTGGGGGTACCCGATGGCATCGATCACAGCGGCGTCAGCCAGTTCCTTGCCGCACAGCCGGGTGTAACCGCGGTGCACGATCTCCATATCTGGCCAATGAGCACGACCGAAACCGCGCTCACCGCGCATCTGGTGATCCCATCAGGACACCCGGGCGACGGCTTCCTCATTCACATTTCGCATGAACTGGCGCATGATTTTGCTATCGGTCACGCAACAATACAGATAGAATCGGGAACGGAGGCGGGGTGCAAGCTTGAGAGTGAGACTGTGATTTAATGGCGAATTCTGTGTCAAACGCGCCGTTGATCGATGCCATGCAGCGCCTTAAGCAGGGTGACCGCAAGGCATTGGCCGAAGTTTATCAGGCAACCTACGCGAAGCTTTTCGGCATTTGCCTGCGTATCTTGGGGGACCGCAGCGAAGCCGAGGATGCCTTGCAAGACGTATATGTCTCTCTCTGGAACAATGCCGCTCTGTTCGATTCGAGCCGGGCGAGCCCGATTTCGTGGCTCGCCACCTTCGCGCGCAATCGCTCGATTGACCGCATGCGCCGGTCTGGCCGGCTGCGCGCTTCCGAACCGATTGAAGCCGCTGATGCGGTGCCTGACCCTTCGCCAACCGCAGAAGTGGTTATGCTGGACGGCGAGGACAGCGCGCGGGTGCACACGTGTCTCAGTAAACTTGATGAACGCCAGCGTGATTCCATTCGGGCAGCTTTTTTTGATGGATTTTCCTATCCCGAATTGGCGACCCGCGCAGCCGTGCCGCTCGGCACGATGAAAAGCCTGATCCGGCGCGGTCTGGCCCGCCTCAAGGAGTGCCTCGAGCAATGACCGAGCGCGAAACCCTTGCCGCAGAATATGTCCTGCGGCTACTCGATAGCGAAGAGATGCTGCGTGCGCGCGGCCTCCTCAGCATTGATACAGAGTTCGCCGAGCTGGTTGCCGGGTGGGAGGCAAAGCTAGCGCCGCTGCTGGACGAGATCGCCTCTGGTGAACCCAGTGCTGATCTGTGGCCGCGCATTGCAGCGGCTTTGGAAGGCGAGCCCGGCGGCGAAGTCGTTCAACTGCGGCGCACGGTGCGGCGCTGGCAGTGGAGCGCGGGGCTTTCCGCCGCCGCCGCCATTGTCCTCGCGCTAGTATCTATGCGTGTGCCGCCACCGCCGTTGCAAACTCCGGTCGTATCGCCGCTCGCCGCTACGCTGGCACCAAAGGGCGGCGGCGCGGTTACGCTGGTTTGGCAGCCCGATGTGCGCCTGCTCACCGCGCTCGCGCCCGAGCTGCCACTGAGCGCGGGGCATGACTATGAATTGTGGGTATTGCCCAAGCAGGGGCCATCCCGTTCGCTGGGGTTGCTGAAGGCGGGGTCAAACCGTCAGTTCAAAATGCCAGCCGACATCGCCGCACAGCTTGGTGCCAATGCCACGGTGGCGATTTCGCTCGAGCCGACTGGCGGCTCGCCTACCGGACAGGCGACCGGACCGGTTATTGCCGTCGGAAAAATTTGGGCGAGTTGAAGCCCGATTGCATCCACTGGGGCTAAGCCTGCGTATCTTCGTCAGCAATGAGCGCTCTCATTGCTTTCAGGAGATTTCCAATGCCGATCAAGTCCAAAACCCTCGCCATGCTGGCCGCAAGCGCGATAGCTGCTGCCAGCATGTCCATGGTGCCGGTTGCCGCCAGTGCCCATTCTGCCAAGATGATGCACACCGTAATGGTTGGCGGCGCAGCGATGTATCCTACCAATAACATCGTGCAGAACGCCGTCAATTCAAAGGACCACACCACGCTCGTCGCCGCAGTGAAGGCAGCTGGCTTGGTTGATACGCTGCAAAGCGCCGGACCATTTACCGTTTTCGCGCCAACTAACGCTGCCTTCGCTAAGCTGCCAGCTGGCACAGTCGAGACGCTGCTCAAGCCGGAAAACCATGACACGCTGGTCAAGATCCTGACCTATCATGTTGTTGCCGGCCGGGTGACCGCGCAGGATCTGGTCGCAAAGATCAAGGCTGGTCATGGCATGGCTAAGCTCACCACTGTTTCGGGCGGTACGCTTACCGCCAAGGTGATGGGCAAGCGGGTTATGCTGATCGATGAAAAGGGCGGCATGGCCCACGTTACCCAAGCCAATGTCATGCAGTCCAACGGCGTAATCCACGTCACCGACGCTGTTTCCTTGCCGGGCTGAGCGGGCCTTAGCCCGGTTAGTCCGCCCCGCCCCCCTCTCCCCCACCCCTAGGGGCGGGGCGGCAACCGCGCTCAATTTGCTGCCCAACTTTGCCACAGATCGAAATT
>JAYVNC010000177.1:0-4701 GCA_043758655.1 Novosphingobium sp. | reverse complement strand
GCGTAGCGAAGCAATCCAGAGCGATAGTGCGTGTCTCCCTGGATTGCCGCGCTGCGCTCGCAATGACGAGGTGATGCAGATCAACGGCATTGGGCTCTAGCCAAACGCGGGTTAGAGTTTGAAAGACCCTCGCTTCGGCGGGGGTTTTTTGTTGGGGAAACGGAACTTCGCGCTTATCCAATCGGATGCAATCACCAAAGCGAGATTAGCCTGTGCCAAATGAGGGCAAAAAGTCAGTTGGAAGGAATTGGCTGAGTTTAGGTTTACTGGCCGTGCTCCTAGGCAGCAGCCTGTTCGTTTTTTACGGCAATGGATTTGAGAATTTCTATTCGGGCTATGCAGCTTTGCTCGCAATTCCAGCAGCTTTAGGCGGACTAATATCCCAATTTTCTGATCCAGATGGTTCGCAATCGCCCGTTGGATGCTTCCTGGTGCCAACACTTGCCATTCTTGGATTGGTAGCACTGGCATGGCTATTTTTCGGCGAGGGAGCAATTTGTATCGTTATGGTCTTACCGTTCTGGGTATCTGCGGCAATCACTGGAGCGCTCGTTAACCGCTGGAATGCCAGGCGTCGAAAATTGGACAGCTCTGCAAATCGTTTTCTAAACGCCGGATGGCTCGCCCTGCCATTGATTTTGCTTTTTTGGGAACAAGGGCATCCGCCCATTTGGCAGGAAGTCTCGGTAACGCGCGAAGTCCGCATCATGGCCACTGCTCAGAAGGTATGGCCGCTGCTAATCGAGATTTCGAAAATCAGTCTGTCTGAAGGTAAGACTAACTTTACGCAGGATGTTTTAGGCGTTCCCCGCCCTAGCGAGGCTGTTTTGCAAGGCACGCAACCAACGCTAGTTCGCAAGGCTCGCTGGGGGAAGGACCTGCGGTTTGATGAAGTGATCACAGAACTGAAACCCCAACGCGAAATTGTTTGGAACTTTTCATTTCCTGATAATTCGGTGCAAAGGTACACGGATCGGCATATCTCGCCGGATGGGCCTATGCTGAAAATTGCATCGGGACGTTACGCGATCGAAGGCGTTTCACCCGGCGTCACACGAGTTCGTCTCACCACGAAATATTGCATGCGTTCTCAGCTAGCCTTTTATTTTCGAGTATGGGGCGAGATACTCTTGGGTGACATCCAGTCGAACGTGCTCACAATAGTGAAAGATCGGGCTGAGGGAACGACTTGATCAGAAGCTATTCTTCGCCTCCCTAAGCGCCGCAAACGTCGCAACAGCATCACCGCCGCCCCACCTGGCCTGCATCCCGGCATCATCAGCCCGCAAAAACGGGTTGGTCGCCAGTTCGCGGGCTAGCGGGAACGGCACAGTCGGCTGATCCGCCGCGCGGGCCTTGGTGATGGCCTCAACGTAATCTTGCAGCGCCGCATTATCGGGATCAGCGTGCAGCGCGAAGCGGGCGTTGCTGGCGGTGTATTCGTGCGCGCAGTGGAGGATCGTCTGCGGGGGCAGTGCCTTGATCCGCTGAAGGCTGTCCCAGAATTGCGGCGCGGTGCCTTCAAACATCCGCCCGCAGCCGAGCGCAAAGATGGAATCGCCGACGAAGGCTTGCCCAGCTTCGGGCAGGTAATAGGCAATGTGGCCAAGCGTGTGGCCGCCAACATCGATAACATCAAATTCCCATTCACCCAGCCGCACGGCGTCACCGTGCTTCACCGTGCGATCGACCACGGCGATCTTGCTCAGCTCAGCCTCGGGGGCGATGACGACGCAGCCCGTTGCGGCCTTGATCGCCTCGTTCCCGCCCGCGTGATCGGGGTGCCAGTGGGTGTTCCAGATCGCAGTGATCTGCCAGCCCTTTTTGGCGGCTTCGGCCATATAAACAGCGGCATCGGGCGTATCGATGCAAGCCGTCTCGCCGCTCGCCGGATCGTGGACGAGGAAGCCGTAGTTGTCGTCAAGGCAGGGGAACTGGTGGATTTCGATCATGGGGGGCTCCTTGAATGCGGATCATAGCCGACATGGGTTGGCATCATAAGCCTGCTTGTGAAATTTGTTCGCACAAAGACACGTTGGCACACAGTGTGCACAGTCTGGCCGAGGCCAAACAAAAGCCCGCCCGGATTGCTCCGGGCGGGCCTTGTTATTGTAAACTTTTCGTCATCCCCGCGAAGGCGGGGACCCATCTCCGACGTTTCACCCGGTGAAAAGCTGTGAGATGGGTTCCCGCCTTCGCGGGAATGACGAGGGTTACACTTTTTACTTCTTCGCCTTCAGCGCCGCGCCGAGGATGTCGCCGAGCGATGCACCGGCATCGGATGAGCCGTACTGTTCCACGGCTTCCTTTTCCTCGGCCATCTGGCGCGCCTTGATCGAGAAGTTTGGCTTCTTCGACCGGTCAAACCCGGTGACCAGTGCATCGAACTTCTGTCCGGCCTGAAAACGATCTGGGCGTTGCTCGTCACGGTCACGGCCAAGGTCGCTGCGTTTGATGAAGCCGGTCGAGCCATCGTCGCCCGCCTGCACTTCAAGCCCGCCATCGCGCACTTCAAGCACGGTGACGGTAACGACCTGGCCCTTCTTGAGCCCGCCGCCGCTTGCAGCTGCTGCGGCAGTGCCACCAGCAACCGGAGCGCCCTTTTCAAGCTGCTTCATGCCAAGGCTGATGCGTTCCTTCTCGACATCAACGTCGAGAACGATAGCCTTAACCTCTTCGCCCTTGCGATGAAGCGCGAGCGCGTCTTCGCCCGAGATGCCCCATGCGATGTCTGACATGTGGACCATGCCGTCAACGTCGCCATCAAGCCCGATGAACAGGCCGAATTCGGTGGCGTTCTTGACTTCGCCTTCAACGATTGTGCCAACCGGGTTCTTGTCAGCGAAGCTTTCCCATGGGTTCGAGATTGCCTGCTTGAGGCCGAGGCTGATGCGGCGCTTGTCGCTATCAACTTCGAGCACCAGAACATCAACTTCCTGCGAAGTGCTGACGATCTTGCCGGGATGCACGTTCTTTTTGGTCCAAGACATTTCCGATACGTGGACGAGGCCTTCGATGCCCGATTCCAGTTCAACGAATGCGCCGTATTCGGTGATGTTGGTCACCACGCCGCTCAGCTTCGCGCCGACCGGGTACTTGGCGGCAACGCCATCCCAAGGATCGCTTTCCAGCTGCTTCATGCCGAGGCTGATGCGCTGGGTATCCTGATTGATGCGGACGATCTGCACCTTGACCGTATCACCAATGGCGATGACTTCGCTCGGGTGGTTGACGCGCTTGTAGCTCATGTCGGTGACATGCAGCAGGCCATCGATGCCGCCGAGATCGACGAATGCGCCGTAATCGGTGATGTTCTTGACGATGCCGTCAAGGATCTGGCCCTCGGCGAGGCCCTGAATCAGGCCGGTGCGTTGTTCGGCGCGGGTTTCTTCGAGCACGGCGCGGCGCGAGACAACGATATTGCCGCGGCGGCGGTCCATCTTGAGGATCTGGAACGGCTGCGGCATGTCCATCAGCGGCTGCACATCGCGCACGGGGCGAATATCGACCTGCGATCCGGGAAGGAAGGCAACGGCGCCATCAAGATCGACGGTGAAACCGCCCTTTACCCGGCCGAAGATCACACCTTCAACGCGCTTGCCCTCGCCAAATTCGCTTTCCAGCTTGTCCCAAGCGGCTTCGCGGCGGGCGCGGTCACGGCTGAGCATTGCTTCGCCGTCAGCGTTTTCAACGCGGTCAACATAGACTTCGACTTCATCGCCGACCGAAAGGCCATGCGGCTGGCCGGGCATGGCGAATTCGCGCAAAGCCACGCGGCCTTCGCTCTTCAAACCAACGTCGATAACGGCCTTGTCATTTTCGATTGCAGTAATAGTGCCTTTGACGACGCGGCCTTCAAAGCCGCCGCTGGCGGAACCGCCAAGAGATTCGTCAAGCATCGCGGCGAAATCGTCGCGGGTTGGATTGGCAACAGATGCCATAAATTGAGTTTCCTTAAGTAACAATTATACCGGCCAAGCGGTTGTATCCGCTGGTCTTTTCTCCGCTGCGGCGGGATTGCCGCCCCTCCCGGGCAGGGAAGGTTTGAGCGGGCCAAAAGGGGCCGTGCTGCAACGAAGGCCGAATGCCAAGCGCCGCATCTTTCAAGCCAAAGGCCATCCGGACGCGCGGCGCTTAGGCGACAGGTGGCGGAAATGCAAGGGTTTTGGGGGGTGGTGCAGCGCGCCCCGCGTCAACCCTAAAGCCGCTTGCCCCATTCGTTTTGACCAAGAGGACCGCGCATCTCCATCCGGCAATCGCCGCCTGAGCGTTGAATCGATCCGGACCAGTCATCGCCATCATAGCCAACCAGCTGGGCGACGTTTTGACCAAGGCTGAACCAGCGTCCGTTGTACTTTTGACTGCCTGACTTGCGATACCAGCTGCCGTCAGCGTTTATAACCAGCACGTTCGCTTGGGCCGGTACGTTCCAGTTCAGCGTCCGCTCGCTCACGCCGCCGCCAAGATCTCGCGTGCTGAACGTGCTCCATGTTCCTCCGACCATAAGGCTATAGGTGCCGATGAAGCTCCCAAGGCCCGGCGGAGCCACCGCGACGATGTGCTTCTGGCCGCCAGCATCGTAGGCAAAGTTAGTTTGGCCGGGCGTTCCCAGAGGTTTGCCGTTCGGCCATCTACCTTGGCCGATCGGAGCAGGGATGGTTCCGGCAATCCGCCTAGTCCCGCCAGCAGACCCGCCACAAT
>JAYVNC010000176.1:0-4707 GCA_043758655.1 Novosphingobium sp. | reverse complement strand
CTGGTATGGAGCCCTTGCGTCGGGCCAACGCTCGGGGCCGCAACGGTGCTCGCGGCGCAAAGCGAACATTTGTTTGATGTTGCGGTCACCATGGCCGCCTTTGGCCTTGGCATTGGGACTGTACTGCTGATCCTGTCGCTCGTTGCCGCCCAAGTTATGCAGCGCTGGCGGGGCCGGGTGATGGCATCAGGGCAAACGGCGCGGGGCGTTTTGGGGGCGCTGCTGATCGTTGTTGGATTGCTGGTCATAACCGGCCTCGATCATCTCATCGAAGGCGCGCTGGTCTCCATTTCGCCCGATTGGCTAATTGACCTGACCACCTCGGTCTGAGGCTGCTCGGCCAAGGGCAGGCCACCTGCCAAACTTTACGCAATGTTTATCCTTCCAGCCAACTTTCCCGTAGAACCTTAACGCCCATCTGCCCCATTTGAGACTCCGCATTATCTCGGCGGGAGTTTCACATGGCATCGAATTCACAACGGTCGCTGTTGCAAAGGTTGCACAGTGGCGAACGCTGGTGGGCCGCCGAAGTGGTGGTTCGCGCGCTAGGTTTGGCGCTTCTCGCAGCCTGCTATCAAGCGGCGATAACCGCCCACAACATCGCGCCGCGATCGCCCATGCAACAACCGACATCGGCTGAATTCGCAGACTGCGCGCTAGCCTTTGTGCTGCTTTTCGTCGGATTGGCCTTCACCTTTGAAGGTCCGCGCCTGTTCCGCTTGGTGCCGATACCCGCGCGCAGCGTGATGCACTGGAACAAATGATCCATGACTGACCTGTACTGGCTCGCCGGGCTAGCCGCACTGTTTGTGTTGACGCTCGCCTTCATCCGCCTTTGCGAAAAAGCCTGAGGACCATTCCATGACAACTCCGCTGCTTCTGGCCGGCATTACTGCCGCCGGCCTGCTCATCTATTTATTCGCCGTGCTCATACGGCCCGAACGGTTCTGAAGAGGGACATGCGATGACTGTTCAAGGTTGGACCCTGATTGTCCTGTTCACCGCGATCACCGTGGTGCTGGCAAAGCCGACGGGGCTATGGCTTAACGCGCTTTACGAAGGGCGCAGAACCCCTCTGCATGCAGTGCTTGGACCAGTTGAGCGCGCGTTTTACCGTCTCGCCGGTGTGAAGCCTGAGGCCGAGCAAAGCTGGCGCACCTATGCGCTGCACATGCTGTTGTTTCAGGTGGTGCTGACGCTTTTCACCTTCATCCTCCTGCGCGCGCAGGCGGTGCTCCCGCTTAACCCGCGCGAATTGCCGGGTGTGGGCACCGACGGCGCGATGAACACCGCGATTGCCTTTGTTACCAACACCAATTGGCAGTGGTATTCAGGCGAGGCGGTGATGAGCAATTTTAGCCAGATGATGGCGCTCACCATCCATAACTTCCTTTCCGCCGCGACCGGCATCGCTGTCGCTTTCGCGCTGTTTCGCGGCTTTGCGCGGAGGGAAAGCGCCACTATCGGTAACTTCTGGGCCGACTGCACCCGCGTGACGCTCTATCTGCTACTGCCCGTCTCCGTAATCTACGCGCTGTTCCTGGTGTTTAACGGCGTGCCGCAAACGCTGGCTTCCAGCATCGATGTCACTACTCTTGAAGGCGTGAAGCAGACGCTGATTGTCGGGCCGATTGCCAGCCAGGAAGCGATCAAGATGCTCGGCACCAATGGCGGCGGCTTCCTCAATGCCAATTCGGCGCACCCGTTTGAGAACCCGACCGGGCTGACAAACTTCATCCAGATGCTGTCTATCTTCGCGCTGGGTTCAGGCCTCACGTGGTGCTTTGGCAAGGCTGTGGGTAACGCCCGGCAGGGCTGGGCGATCCTTGCGGCGATGATGACGTTGTTCTTCGCAGGGGCGGCAATAACCTATTGGCAGGAAGCTGCCGGTAACCCAGTGCTGCACCACCTTGGCGTGGCGGGCGGCAATATGGAGGGCAAGGAAGTCCGCTTTGGCATTGCTGCCAGCGCCCTGTTCTCGGTTGTTACTACAGCGGCATCGTGCGGCGCGGTTAATGCCATGCACGATAGCTTTACCGCACTCGGCGGGATGATCCCGCTGTTCAACATTCAGCTGGGTGAGATCGTCATCGGCGGCGTCGGTGCAGGGGTCTATGGCTTCCTGCTGTTCGCTCTGCTGGCGGTGTTCATCGCCGGACTGATGGTCGGCCGCACGCCGGAATATGTCGGCAAAAAAATCGAGGGCAAAGAGGTCAAACTGGCGGTTCTGGCGATTGCCGTTCTGCCGCTGTGTATCCTTGGCTTTACCGCGATCAGCGCAGTGCTGCCGCTCGGACTTGCAGGTCCGCTCAACAAAGGGCCGCATGGATTCACCGAGATTCTCTATGCCTTCAGTTCTGCCACTGGCAACAATGGGTCGGCCTTTGCCGGACTGACCGCGGGCACTCCGTTCTATAATGGCCTGCTGGCAATCGCGATGTGGATCGGGCGGTACTTTATGATCGTTCCGGCGCTGGCGATTTCTGGCAGTCTGGCGGCCAAGAAATACACGCCTGAGACGTCTGGATCATTCCCGACAACCGGCCCGCTGTGGATCGGCTTGCTCGTTGGGATTATCCTGATCGTTGGAGGCCTCACCGTCCTTCCCAGCCTCGCGCTCGGGCCGATTGCCGACCATCTCGCGATGGTTTCCGGCCAGCTGTTCTGACGGGATAAAACTGATGACGACTCCCACTTCAATGTTTTCTGTCGCGCTGATTGGACCTGCGATTGGCCATTCTTTCCGCAGGCTCAGCCCGGCGCAGCTGATTAAGAACCCCGTGCTATTCACTACTGCGATAATAGCTCTGCTGCTCACCGTGCTGCTGGTGATCGGCGGGGAACCTTTGCCGTTGGGCTTCCAGATTCAGCTGATTATTTGGCTGTGGCTGACCGTGCTGTTCGGCACCTTTGCCGAGGCCGTGGCTGAGGGCCGGGGCCGGGCGCAAGCCGCGTCGCTGCGGGCGACCAAAAGCGATCTTACCGCGCGGTTGCCCGATGGCACCATGGTTCCCGCCTCGCAACTTAAACGCGGCGACGAGGTTATGGTCGAAACCGGCGATCTGATTCCGGCCGACGGCGAGGTTATCGCTGGTGTTGCTTCGGTCAACGAAGCGGCGATCACCGGGGAAAGCGCGCCGGTAATCCGGGAGGCCGGGGGTGACCGTTCTGCCGTGACCGCCGGAACCCGCGTGATCTCAGACTCCATCCGCGTTCGCATCACCCAGGAACCAGGGCAGGGCTTCCTCGACCGAATGATCGCGCTGGTCGAAGGCGCTGAGCGGCAGAAGACGCCAAACGAGATTGCCCTGACGATCCTGCTCGTCGGCCTGACCATCATCTTCTTGATCGCGGTTGCGACCGTTCCGGCCTTCGCGACTTATGCCGGCGGGAGCATTCCGGTTGCAATCCTGGCCGCGCTGCTCATCACTCTCATCCCGACGACAATCGCCGCGCTGCTCTCTGCCATCGGCATTGCTGGGATGGACCGGCTGATGCGATTCAACGTGCTGGCAAAATCAGGCCGCGCGGTTGAGGCGGCGGGCGATATTGATGTGCTGCTGCTCGACAAGACCGGCACGATCACCATTGGAGACCGCCAAGCAGCCGAAATGCGCGCTGTTAGCGGTGTGCAGGTGGCGACATTGGCACAGGCTGCGATGATCGCAAGTCTAGCTGATGAAACCCCCGAAGGCCGCTCCATCGTTGTATTGGCGCGTGAGAAATTTGGCATTACCCAGCGCGAACTTCCCGCCGGGGCGGAGGTTATCCCCTTCACCGCGCAAACGCGTCTTTCAGGGGTAAAGAGCGAGGCCGGGCTAGTGCAAAAGGGTGCAGTCGACGCCGTGCTTCGCGCCAATCCAGAATCCGCATCAACTCCCGCCGCAGCCGAACTGCGCAAGATCTCCGAAGAAATCGCGCGCTCTGGGCAAACTCCACTTGCGGTCGCGCAAGACGGAAAACTGCTCGGTGTCATCGCGCTCAAGGACGTAATCAAGGCAGGGGTGCGCGAACGTTTTGGCGAGCTACGCCGGATGGGTATTCGCACGGTGATGATTACGGGTGACAACCCCCTCACCGCCTCCTCCATCGCCGCCGAAGCCGGGGTCGATGATTTCCTCGCCGAAGCCACGCCCGAAGACAAACTCGCGCTGATCCGCAAGGAGCAGCAAGGCGGCAAGCTGGTGGCGATGTGCGGGGACGGCACCAACGATGCCCCGGCGCTCGCGCAGGCCGATGTCGGCGTGGCGATGAACACCGGAACGCAGGCCGCGCGTGAAGCCGGCAATATGGTCGATCTTGACAGCGATCCGACCAAGCTGATCGAAATCGTCGGGCTGGGCAAGCAACTGCTGATGACCCGCGGTGCGCTCACCACATTCTCGGTGGCGAATGATGTGGCGAAGTACTTTGCGATTATCCCGGCGATGTTCGTTGTGCTCTATCCGGGGCTCGGCGTGCTCAACGTGATGAAATTGGCATCGCCGCAAAGCGCGATCCTCTCAGCGATCATGTTCAACGCGCTGATTATCCCCGCGCTGGTGCCGCTCGCTCTGAAAGGCGTGCGCTACACGCCGATGGGCGCAGGCCCTCTGCTCGCGCGCAATCTGGCGGTGTACGGCCTCGGCGGCCTGATCGCGCCCTTCGTTGGCATCAAGCTCCTTGACCTTGCGGTCAGCGGGCTGGGCTTTGCTTGAGGAATATCTA
>JAYVNC010000175.1:0-4737 GCA_043758655.1 Novosphingobium sp. | reverse complement strand
TTTTACGCGACCAAGCGTATCGGCGGGCCGGTGCCGACTCTCCTCACAAAAACGGAGAACGCTATGAAGCGCAAGATCATCGCGTCCCCGGCATTGTCGCCCGTGGCGCTTGCCGAAGTTAAAGACTGGCTTGGCGTCACTACTGATAGCGAAGATTCTGCGCTCGCCAGCCTGCTCCGCGCCGCGCTGGAAAGTTGCGAGGCGTTCACCGGGACTATCCCGATTGAGAGCACTTGTGAAGAAGTGCAGCCGGTTACTGGCAGCTGGAGTAGGTTATCCACGCGGCCAGTGCATGCGATTACGGGGGTGGATGGAATCAATGCGACTGGCACCCGAACCACGCTTCCCAGTAGTGCCTATGCTGTGGATTTTGATGCTGACGGCGCGGGGCTGGTCCGCGTGATTGATCCCGGTCTGAACGAGCGTGTCGCGGTGCGTTTCTCGGCGGGGCTGGCGGCGAGCTGGACTGCGCTGCCCGATGGTCTGCGCCACGGCGTGATTCGGCTGGCTGCGCACCAGTTCCGTCAGCGCGAAAACTTGGGTGCCGAACCCGCACCGCCTGCCGCTGTTGCTGCACTGTGGCGGCCTTGGCGTCAGCTGAGGCTCGCATGATTTCGGGTGATGCGGCTACCGGCTTCGATGCACTCGCCGTGCGGCTTGAACAAAAGGCCAAGGCGATTGCCGAAGCGGCGGCGCGGTCATCCTCGCTTGGCGCGCGCGGCGATCCGTTGCGCTGGCGCAGTGCCCGGCTGTTGTGGCCGCTGTTCACGAAAGGCTGAACACCATGGAAATTTTGTTGCGCGCTGCGCTGCTCACTTGGCTGGCTGAGGATTCTTTCCTCGCCGCTACGCTCAACGCTATGGTCGAAGAAGCGCCTTCGCGCACCGCCTTGCCGTGGCTCGCCATCGCCGCGAGTGCCGGGGCGGACTGGAGCACCAAGGAGCGTCCTGGCCGCGAGGTTCGTGTGGCGCTCGAGCTGCATTGCCGAGGCGACCAGCCCGGCGCGGCGGCGGAATTAACCGCTGCTGTTGAGGCTCGCGTCGCCGCGATGCCCTATAGTCAGGACGCGTTCGACCTCGTTTCAATCACCTTCCTGCGCTCCCGCGCCGAACAACGCGGCGGCAATACGCGCGCGATTCTCATCGAATACCGTTTCCGTCTGCTGGCGGCTTAACCCCCCACACCAAGGAGAACCCCCATGGCAGCCCAAAAAGGCGCAGCCTTTCTGCTCAAGATTTCCAACGGCGCGACACCGGCGGTTTACCGCACGATTGCCGGGCTGCGCACCACGCAGATGGCGATTACCGGCGATACTGTTGTTATCACCAGCAAGGATTCGGGCGGCTGGCGCGAGCTGCTTTCGGGCGCTGGCGTGCGGCAGGTATCGGTTAATGCGGCGGGGATATTCCTTGGCTCGGATGCCGAAAATCAGGTTCGCAGCAATGTGCTGGCGGGTGTGATCGATGCCTATGAACTGAGCTTTGAGGACGGCGCGAAGATGCGCGGCTCCTTCCTCATCCAGCGGCTCGATTACTCGGGCGATTTCAACGGTGAGCGCAACTATTCGCTGGTGCTTGAAAGCTCGGGCGCGGTGGTGCCAGTATGACCACAGTTGCAAACCCCCTGCGCGGTGAGGCGGAGTTGGTCATCGGCGGCGTCACTCATGTCCTGCGCCCCAGCTTCAGCGCTCTGATTGCCGCCGAAGAAGAGCTCGGCGCGCTATTTGCATTGGTCGAACGGGCAGGGGCCGGGCAATTGCGCCTCACTGAAATGGCGGCACTGTTTTGGCACTGCCTGACGGACCGCGATGGCCTGACCCGCGAACAGGTTGGTGAGGCGGTGATTGCCGCCGGGCTTGCCGCCGCATCAAAGCCGCTGCGCAGCCTGCTCGCGCAGATTCTGCAGGGTGCCTAAGTGGACGAGGTGCGGTTCGGCCAAGCCGCCTTGCGGCTTTGCGCCCTAGCCGCGCGCGCACTTGGTTGGCGGCCGGCTGATTTTTGGAATGCCACCCCGGCCGAACTGATGGCGATCCTCGCGCCGCCCGGTGAGGCGTCCGCCGCCCTGTCCCACGCCGATTTAACCCGAATGATGGAGCAGGAAAATGCCTGACACTGTCGATACCCTGCTCGTCGATGTTCGCGCCAACACCCAAGGCTTTGCCGCCGATGTCGCGCAGATGCGCGGGACGTTTGATGGCACGCTGGTCGATGGCTTTGCCAATGCCGGAAACGTGCTCGAACGCGGATTGTTGAGCGCGATCCGCAAGGGCAGTCTTGGCTTCGATGATCTGCGGCGGATCGCGCTTGGCGTGCTCAACGATATTGCGGCGCAGGCGGTGAAAAGCCTGTTTTCGTCAATGGGCGGGGGCGGATCGGGGAATGGAGGGATCGGCGGGCTGTTCAATTTCGGTTCGATCCTGGGCGGCATTTTCGGACTTCCGGGGCGAGCAACAGGCGGCCCGGTTGCGCCCGACCGCCCCTATTTAGTGGGCGAGCGTGGGCCTGAATTGTTCGTGCCGACCAGCGCCGGCCGGATCGATAATGGTCTGGGCAGCGGATCACGCGACATCCGCATCGCGATCAACGTCAACGCCCCCACCGCGCCCGCTGCCACGCAAGCGTTGCAACGCTCGTCGCGGCAGGTCGCCGCCGCGGTGCGCCGTGCTTTACGCGAATTTTGAGGGAATAACGCGATGGCCTTCTGGCTTGCCACTGCCCGCGAGGGACAGGAAACCGACTGGATTCAGCGGTTCGATCCACGCTTCTGGACGGTTGATTTTCCGCGCCCGATGATGGCCGCGTTGGTCACCACCGCGCCCGATGCGCTGCGGATTGATGCGGTGTTTATGGCGCAGGGTGATCTCGCCGGGCTGATCTGGGAGAGCCAAGACCGGCTCGATCATCCGCTGCTCGCTTACAAAACTGACCGTGATTACACCGGCGCGACGCTATCGTTCCGCTGGCGGTCGGGCGGGGTCATTGCGCTCGATGCGATCAACGGCCCGACGCTGACGATTGAGGGCAAGGATGCCAGCGGGGCAGGCCGAATCTGGTATGTGCGGCCTTGGGCCTATGCGACCGGCTCGCCCACCGATGCTCAGATTGACCTGCCGTTTTCTGAAATTGCTACCGGCTGGATCGGCGATGGCGAGGCGATTTATCCCGCCGCGATTGACCGCATGTTCTTTTCGGTAGTCGCGCCCGGCTTCGTCAACGGCGGGACAGCCGCGCTTTCGGCTCCGGCTGAAGGCTGGGTTGAGGTATCGAACATCGCCTGCTCGGGCGATCGCTGCATGTTGGAGATCGGTGACGTGATCGTCCCGCCGCATGGGCTCGGCTGCGCGACCGCCTATGACGATTGCACCAATCAGGCCCCGGCGCGGCTGGTGCGCAATATGGTCGGGCTCGGCTATCGCGGATCGGTGGTTCATTATGTCGGGATGAGCCATTTCTTCCGGCTGCTGTACGATGTGGTCGGTGCCTATCTGGTTGATCCCACTGCGCCAGCGTTGAATGTCGCGGCGGCAGCTTGGCACAGCGCCTACTTCGCCGAATGCGCCGATGCGGGGCTTTCGCCGATTGCCTCGCTGTCCTACGAGTTGCTCGCCCAACACTGCCCCGACGCTTGGCAGCAGCGCGCGAGCGATGGCACGCCAGCGCGCACCGGCTGGGTTCCGCCCTCGGCGCTGCTCTCGCCCGCCAACACCGAGGCGATGGCCTGGGTGCGCAAGGCAGGCGCAGCTTTTGCCGTGCTGATGAAGGCGGCGGGAGTGCCGGTGCGGTTCCAGATTGGCGAGCCGTGGTGGTGGATTGATAGCAGCCACCGCATTTGTCTTTACGATGATGCGGCGAAGGTGGCACTCGGCGGCAATCCGGTGGTGATCGCCGATATGACGGCGGGTTTGAATGCAGGCCAGAAGGGCCTGCTCGATGCGGCGGGCGCGCTGCTTTCATCGTCAACCACGGCGCTGAGCGATGCGGTTCGCACCGCCGTTGCGCCGACACCCGCCGAAATTCTCCTGCTCACCTTCCTGCCAACGGTGCTCGATCCCGCAACGCCCGAGGCACAACGCGCCAATCTGCCAGTCGGCTGGGCGAGTCCCACCTTCGATCGGCTGCAGATTGAAGACTACGATTGGCTGACAGCAGGTGCCGATGCGCACCGTCGCACCGCTTATGCTGCGATCAATACGCGGCTCGGCTATGTAACCGCCAATCAGGATTACCTCGCCGGTTTCGTCGCCGCAGGCGCGACCCCGGACCTGTGGCGGTCCATCGACGCCGGGATTGGCGAGGCCTTGGCGCGCGGGCACCGTCAGGTTTTCGTCTGGGCGCTGCCGCAGATTTGCCGCGACGGATATGTCCGCATGTCGTTACCCGAAGAGGAAAATTCGATGCAGGCCTTCGACGATGTTCCCTATCCGCTGGCGCTTGGGCGCGATGCTACGGTGACGCCGGAATTTTCGACCAGCGTTTCGGTGACCGCATCGGGCTTTGAGCGGCGCAACAGCCTGTGGTCAAACGCGCGGCTGCGCTT
This sequence comes from Novosphingobium sp., assembly GCA_043758655.1. GTDB lineage: Bacteria > Pseudomonadota > Alphaproteobacteria > Sphingomonadales > Sphingomonadaceae > Novosphingobium. Next base: position 201 of record JAYVNC010000175.1, on the reverse strand, counting down.
TGATGTTGGGCCGGGTATTCGCTCCGAGCACGAATTGGGCGAACTGCTCGCGTTTTTCCGAGCCCGCCGGGGTGCCGCGCGGGGGTTCCGCATGCGCGATCCTTCGGACTTCTCCTCGCGCGATATGACCGGCACCCCCACCGCGACCGATCAGCTGCTTGGCACTGGCGACGGTGTCAAATCCGCCTTTCCCCTCATCAA
>JAYVNC010000174.1:0-4756 GCA_043758655.1 Novosphingobium sp. | reverse complement strand
AATCTGCTCTTCCGTAAATCGTATCCGCTTCATCAGTCCGTCCTTCCATAAGGCCGGACTCTAATCGAAGTTGGAGGAAAATCAGGGGGTCACGTCAGAGGGGATACAAAGCCTTGGCAGCTTGCTGCCTAGGCGAAGTTGGAGAGGGGAGTTCCACGCCCGAGATGGCAGAACCCCCACTCAACTGCGGCTCGGTCGCTGCGCTCCCAGCCTGCGTATCTCTCCCCAACTGGGAGAGAGAAGACCCCCCCACTTCCCCCGCGCGCATATCCTCGCTAGACTTCCCGCCATGGCCACAACCCGTCCCAACGCGATCCCGCGTTCGCTCTTTGTTTATTCGCTGCTTTACGGCGGGCTAGTGGTGCTTGCAGGTGTGCTGGGGACCAAGCTGGCTTCGCTAGGGCACTGGCCCTTGCTTGGCGATCTTGCGGTAGAGTCCGGCATTTTCGCATTCTTGCTGCTGGTCGTGCTGTCGAGCGCGGTGGCCGAGTTGCATGGGCGTGACACCGCTAACCGGCTGGTGCGCTATGGCTTCATCCCGCTGATCGTTTCAATGTTGCTGCTCACATTGGTAATCAACGTCGTCCCGCCCGCTCCGTTCTGGAAGGATCAGGATGCCTTTGCCCGGCTGCTCGGGCAGGGCGCGCGGATGCAGTTTGCCGGGCTGATTTCCTATGGCACCTCGCAAACGCTCAACGTCTGGCTGTTCTCAAAGATGGCGGGTGATCCCAGCGGCAAGGCCAAGAGCACCCCATTGCTCTTGCGCGCATGGATTGCCAGCCTGCTGAGCCAAGTGGTCGATACGGTGATCTTCATCACCCTCAGCTTTGCCGGGCAGGATTTGCCAATTGGTGAGATCATGAAGGGTCAGATCATTTCCAAGCTGCTGCTTTCGACGCTCATGGTGCCGCTGTTTACTTGGGCATTTGTATCGCTCGGGCGACGGCTGGATATGAAACCCTGAAAAGGGCTGCAATTCGGGCGCAACCCGGCTAAAGGGCGGCCCATGGTAAATCCGCATGATCCCGCAATGCTGTTAAAAGCTGAGACCCTCGTTGAGGCGCTGCCCTATCTGCGCCGTTATGAAGGGCGCACGTTTGTGGTCAAATACGGCGGCCACGCGATGGGTGATCCTGAGCTGGCGAAAGATTTTGCCGAGGACGTGGTGCTGCTGCGCGCGGTGGGGATCAATCCTGTGGTGGTCCACGGCGGCGGCCCGCAGATCGGCGCGATGCTCAAGAAACTGGGGGTCGAAAGCCGCTTCGTCGATGGCCTGCGAGTGACCGACAAGGCGACGGCTGACGTCGCTGAAATGGTGCTTTCGGGCGGGATCAACAAGGAACTGGTGCGTTGGATCGCCGCGGCCGGCGGTAAGGCTGTGGGCATTTCGGGCAAGGACGGCGGGCTGGTCACCGCGCGCAAGGTGACCCGCACCACGCGCGATCCCGATAGCCAGATCGAACGGGTGGTCGATCTCGGCTTTGTCGGCGAACCCGCCAAGATCGACACCACGTTGATCGAAACGATTTGCGCCGCAGGAATGATCCCGGTGATCGCCCCTATCGCGGTGGGTGAGGACGGCGAGACTTACAATATCAATGCCGATACTATGGCGGGCGCCATCGCCGGAGCTATCGGCGCGGCGCGGCTGTTCCTGCTGACGGATGTGCACGGCGTGCTCAACAAGGCGGGCGAACTGCTCACCGATCTGACGCCCGCTGACATCGCCCGTTTGCGCGAAGACGGCACCATTAGTGGCGGCATGATCCCCAAGCTCGAAACCTGCGTCCACGCGGTTGAGGCGGGCTGCGAGGCGGCGGTGGTGCTCGATGGCCGGGTTAGCCATGCCATGTTGCTCGAGATGTTTACCGAAAAAGGCGCGGGGACTTTGATCCACGTTTGACCTTAAGCCCCTACCCTTCAGGGGAGGGGTTGGGGTGGGGGCTGTCCGGCTCATCCGACGTTGGCGAGTGGGGCGGGCCCCCACCCCACTGCGACTAAGCAGCAAGCTGCCAAGTCTGCGTTGCCCCTCCCCTGAAGAGGAGGGGAGAAGGCTTGCTCTCACAACTGATGACTTGCCGCCAACCCTCGGCTATCAGGCGCTCCGGTAATCGCAATAAGGGCCGCCAGCCGTGATCTTCATCACTCTATTTGAAATCGTTTCTTACCTGATCTCGATCATCGTCACTGTGGTGATTGTGCAATTCGTGCTCAGCCTGCTGATCTCGTTCAACGTGGTCAATCTGCACAACCGGTTTGTCGCCGCGCTGTGGCAGGCGGTGAACGCTATCCTTAAGCCGATCCTGCGCCCGGTTCGCCGATTGATGCCCGATACTGGCACGCTTGACCTATCGCCAATGGTGGTAATCGTCGGGCTTACGGTGCTGCAAATCGTCCTCAAAAACCTCGCCTACGCGAGCCTGGGATGACCGCTCAAGTTATCGACGGAAAGGCCTACGCCGAAGCCCTGCGCGCGCGCATCGCAATCGCTGCGACCCAGTTTGAAGTCCACGCGGGCCGCAAGGCTGGGCTCGCGGTGGTGCTGGTGGGGGATGACCCGGCGAGCCAAGTTTATGTGCGCAGCAAGGGCAAGCAGACGCTCGCCTGCGGAATGAATAGCTTTGAACACAGGCTGGCAGACGATACCCCCGAAGGCGCGTTGCTCGATCTGGTTGAGCGGCTTAATGCCGATCCGGCGGTCGATGGCATCCTCGTGCAGCTCCCGCTGCCATCGCATATTAACGAGCAACAGGTGATCGCCGCGATCAACCCAGACAAGGACGTTGACGGCTTCCACGTGGTCAATTCAGGGCGTCTTTCAGTCGGCCTGCCGGGCTTCGTTCCGTGCACGCCGCTGGGCTGCCTGATGCTGCTCAAGGCGACACTTGGCGATCTTTCGGGCCTCGATGCGGTGGTCATCGGGCGATCGAATATCGTCGGAAAGCCGATGGCTGCGCTGCTGATCGGTGAAAGCTGCACCGTCACCGTCGCCCACAGCCGCACCAAAGACCTGCCCGCCGTGGTCAAACGAGCAGACATTGTCATCGCCGCAGTCGGCCGCGCAGAAATGGTCAAGGCCGATTGGATAAAACCGGGGGCTTGCGTGATTGACGTCGGGATTAATCGGGTGCCTTCTGCCGAAGTGGGCAAAACCCGGCTGGTGGGCGATGTTGATTATTCAGGGGCGCTACAGGTCGCGGGCGCGATCACCCCGGTTCCTGGAGGAGTAGGTCCGATGACGATTGCCGTATTGCTAAGGAACACGCTGGTCGCCGCGCACCGCAATGCCGGGATCGTGCTCGATGAGGCCGCACTGTGAAGCGGCTGTTGATTGCGGCAGGGGCGCTCGCGCTGGCGGTGAGTGCTGGCGCTCAGGATCGGCGCGGGCAAGACCGCACCTCCTACGCCAATCCCAGCGCGGTGATCGCCGCCGAAATTGCCTTTGCCCAACGGGCGCAGGAAAAAGGCCAGTGGACCGCCTTTGCCGAAACCGCGACGCCAGACGCCGTGATGTTCACCCCCAAGATGACCTATGCGCAGGTCTGGCTAAAGGGCCGCGCCAATCCGGCGGTCGCGGTGAAATGGCAGCCGCACGAAGTCTGGTCGAGCTGCGATGGCTCGCTGGTGGTCAGCCACGGCGCGTGGCAATCGGCCAAGGCCAACGGCTATTTCACCACGCTGTGGCAGCGGCAGAAAGACGGCAAGTACAAGTGGATTTTCGATCACGGCGATACGCTCAGGGAAGCTTTCGCCGCGCCGGAAATGCTCGTCGCCCATGTCGCCGATTGCGCTGATCGCGCACGAGGTAAGCCGCCGATGAAGCTTGCTGCAAAGCCCAAGGGCAAGGGCGCGCTACCTCCACTCAATCTCGCCAAGCGCGGCGGTAAATCGGATGATGGCACGCTTTCGTGGGAAGTAACCGCTCAGCCCGATGGCGCGCGCAACCTCTCGGTTGACTGGACCAAAGACGGCGCAGTCACTCCGGTGCTGATCGAGGAAGTTGCCGCCCCGGCAAAAAGCTGAAGCCATGCTCGATCTGTTCATCTCCGCCTTCGTCACCCTGTTCGTGGTGATTGATCCGCCCGGCTGCGGGCCGATCTATGCCGGGCTGACCAGCGGCGCGAGTCCCCGGCAGGCCGCGACTATGGCCGCGCGCGCCTCGCTGATTGCCGCGCTAATCCTCGTGTTCTTCGCGCTGCTGGGTGAGGGCCTGCTCTCAGCCCTGCACATCGAGCTTAATTCGTTCCGCGTCGCGGGCGGCATCATGCTGTTCTTCATCGCCATGGACATGGTGTTCGAAAAACGCACCCAGCGCCGCGAAAAGCGCGCCGAGGATGTGAAACTGACCCCCGAGGTGGAGGACGTTTCAGTCTTCCCGACGGCGATGCCGATGATCGCCGGCCCCGGATCGATCGCCACGATCATGCTGCTGATGGCCCGCGCCGAAGGCACCGCGCAAACGCTGGTAATTCTGGGCGCGCTGCTTTCGGTGATAGCTTTGACATTCGCTGCGCTGGCCGCCGCCGGGCCGCTGATGAAGCTGCTCGGCACCCGGGTTGAGGCGGTGATTACGCGGTTGCTCGGGGTGCTGCTGGCAGCACTGGCGGCGCAATATGTGATTGATGGGGTGAAGGTTGTTTTGGGGTGAGAGCGGCGTTGCAAAGCAAAAAAGCGTGCCACTTCTTACCTGCCCCAATCCCCCCACGTCCGCTCATCCTGAGCCTGTCGAAGGACGCGCGCTGACGTTACCAATCAC
>JAYVNC010000173.1:0-4763 GCA_043758655.1 Novosphingobium sp. | reverse complement strand
GCTTGGCGGCTTGCCGCCTAGCCGAAGTTGGAGTGGGGGTTCTAGGTCGGCGACTCGGAACCCCCACACCCAGCAACGCTAGGCCCTGAGGGCCAAGCTTCGCTACCTCTCCCCGCCGGGTAGAGGGGAGATAGGTCACGCTGATTTATTGCATGGCGCTTTATGCACCAAATCAATTCTGCGTAATCACCGGCTTCGGCTTTACATCTGCCGCCGTCACCACCTTTGGCATAGGCCCTTTAGCGATCACAGCTGAGAGCTGCTGAGCCTGCGTGCAATCTTTGCACAGCCATTGCAGCCGCGACAAATTGCGCTTGGCCTTTTCAACCGCGCCCTTTTCCACCAGCGTCGCACCTTCGCCGGCAATTGCATCAAGGTTTTGCGGCTCACGCTCAATCGCCACGCGGTAAAGGCGCAGTGCTTTGCCATCCATGCCGAGTTTGCGCTGGGCCTCTGCGAGATCGATCATCAGCCGCACCGATCCCGGCTGGATCGCCATCGCCGCCTCGTAACTGTCAATCGCGCCGAGCGGATTGCCCGCAGCGAGCGTGGACTTGCCCACCATTTCGAGCGCCTCAGCGCGCGGATCAAGCGTTTGCGCAGGCGCGGCGGAATTAAGGACGCTCGCGGTGAGGCCAAAGGCAAGTGACAGGGCAAGCGCGGCGGGGGTAAAACGCATCAGCAACTCCTTGACCGTTGGCCGTGAAATTTGCGCAGACGGGGGCGCGGGCGTGGTCATTTGCGGCGATGCTATCACGGCAAATCAAAACAGGCGATGAAAAATCCGTCGGTGGAATCGTGCGCCGGCGTGAGCCGCAGCCCCGCCGCATGCGCGCGTCCTGCGGGAATCGAAGGCGGCCGCGCGCGCCATGCCCCGTGCCGCGCGAGGAAATCCGCCGCTTGCTGCGCGCCTTCGCGATCAAGCAGCGAGCAAGTGACATAGATCAGCCGCCCGCCTGGCCGCACGAGCGTGGTCGCCAGATCGAGCAGCCGCGCTTGCAACAGCGCCAGCCGCGTCAGACCTTCTACGGTAAGCCGCCAGCGCGCCTCAGGATTGCGCCGCCAGGTGCCGGTTCCCGAACACGGCGCATCGACCAGCACGGCATCGGCGCGGCCCAGCCAGCCATCAAGCGATTCCAGCTCACGCCCGGTATCGAGCAATTGCGTGGTGATGATGCTCGCCCCTGCGCGTTCGGCACGCGGTGGCAACTGCGAAAGGCGGCGGCGATCTGTGTCGCAAGCGATGATCGTACCGCGATTGTCCATCGCTGCAGCCAGCGCGAGCGATTTGCCCCCTGCCCCGGCACACAGATCGACGATCAGCTCGCCGGGCCGCGCCGCCACCGCAAGACAGGCGAGCTGCGACCCCGCATCCTGAACCTCAATTGCGCCCGATTTGAACGCGTCCCACTGATCAATCGCAGTGCCGGGGGCAAAGCGCAGCCCGCCGGGAGCAGCGCAAGGCTCGCCCGGTTCGGGCAGCGTCAGCGTACCGGCTTTCAACTTGTTGACGCGGACATCGAGCGGGGCACGGCCAAGCAGGGCCTCGGCCTCAGCACTGTCGATGCCCGAGGCGGCAAGTTGCTCGGCCAACCACTTCGGCGCGATACCGCCTGCTGCATAGCGTTCATCGGGTGCGACTTGCGCAGGCGCATGGGGCGAACCATCAAACAACGCAGCCAAAGCAGCATCGCTCTGAGCCAACCTCAGCATCGCCGCGCGGCCTGAATGCGGCACTTCACCGCAAGCGCGGATCGCGGAGTACACCAGTTCGCGCACCGCTCGCCGGTCGCTACTGCCGGCAAAGCGCCGGGTGCGGAACCATTCGGCGATGATGCGGTCAGCCGGAGCGCCATTGCTGCGCGCAGCGGCAATCACGAGATTCAGCACCTCAATACCCGCCTGAACCCGCGCAGCGGGCGTCACGCGATGCTAACCTTGCGTCGGATAGTTGGGTGCTTCGCGGGTGATCGAAACATCGTGAACGTGGCTTTCGCGAAGCCCCGCATTGGTGATGCGAACGAACTGCGCATTGGTGCGCAGATCATCGATAGTGGCCGAGCCGGTATAGCCCATCGCCGCCTTTACTCCGCCGACAAGTTGATGAATCACATCCTTGGCGGGGCCTTTATAGGGCACCTGGCCCTCGATGCCCTCGGGAACCAGTTTCATTTGATCCTTTATGTCGCCCTGAAAATAGCGATCCGCCGAGCCGTTGCCCATTGCGCCGACCGAACCCATTCCGCGATAGCTCTTGTAGGCGCGCCCCTGAAACAGGAACGTCTCGCCCGGCGCTTCGTCGGTTCCCGCCAGCAACGAGCCGACCATGATCGATGAGGCCCCCGCTGCCAGCGCCTTTGCCGCATCCCCCGATGTCCGCAGGCCGCCATCGGCGATCACCGGAATACCCGCCTTGTTCGCTTCCTCGCAGGCATCCATAATCGCGGTGAGCTGCGGAACGCCAACCCCCGCAACAATCCGCGTGGTGCAAATCGATCCCGGCCCGATACCCACCTTGAGCGCATCGGCCCCGGCATCGATCAGCGCCTTGGCCGCCTCAGCCGTAGCGATATTTCCGGCAACAACCTGCGCCGAATTGGACAGCCGCTTCACGCGCTCAACCGCGCGGGCAACGTCTTTGTTATGCCCATGCGCGGTATCGATAATCACCACATCGCATTCTGCCGCGAGCAGCGCCTCGGTGCGTTCAAAGCCTTTGTCGCCCACCGTCGTTGCGGCAGCGACGCGCAGGCGGCCTGCTGAATCCTTGGTGGCACTCGGATAATTCACTGCTTTTTCAATATCTTTAACCGTGATCAGGCCAACGCAGTGATAGGCATCATCGACCACCAGCAGCTTTTCTATCCTGCGCGCATGGAGCAGCCGCTTGGCTTCTTCTCCGCCGGTGCCGATGCGCACTGTTGCGAGGTTTTCATGCGTCATCAGTTCGCGCACCGGCTGGGCCGGGTTCTGGGCAAAGCGCACATCGCGGTTCGTAACGATACCAACTAGTCGCCCCCCGGCTTCGACCACCGGAATCCCGCTGATCCGGTTCGCCAGCATAATCGCCTGCGCCTCACCCAGCGTCGCATCAGGCCCGATCGTGATCGGGTTGACCACCATCCCGCTCTCAAACCGCTTCACCGCGCGCACCGCGGCGCATTGCTGCTCGATCGTCAGGTTGCGATGCAAAACGCCGATCCCGCCAAGCTGCGCCATGACAATCGCCATATCCGCCTCGGTCACCGTATCCATCGCCGAGGAAATCACCGGAATATTGAGCGAAATCTCGCGCGTCAGCCGGGTTCGGGTATCGGCCATTGACGGCACGATGTCAGACTCCGCCGGGCGCAGAAGCACGTCGTCAAAGGTAAGGCCGAGGGGGATTTCGATTAATGCCACTGTCTATGCGTCCCGGACGATTCGTGGCGGCCCATGTAACCAAGGGGGCCGTGCTGCGATAGGGGGTATCTTTGCAGTCGCCACTCGCGCGATCCGCTGGCATAACCCGGCCGCAACACCAAAGCACGAGGGGCGAAATTCCATGCGCAAAGCAGCGATACTTCTGATTTTGGCGCTGAGTTCAAGCCTTTCCGCGCAGGATACCCCGGCACCCGCCATGGACCATACCGCCATGGACCACGGCAAGATGAACCACACCGACATGATCGCGCCCAAAACCGCGCAGATCATGCCCGGCTATGGCGGCGGCGGCTTCCCCATCACCACCAAAGTGCCACAAGCGCAGGCGTTTTTCGATAACGGCATGCAGCTCGCCCACGCCTTCGCGCACAAGGCTGCGATCAAGGCGATGGATGAGGCGGTGCGGCTCGATCCAGCTTGCGCGATGTGCCTGTGGGGGCAGGCATGGGCATCTGGCCCGACGATCAACTTCGGCAAGAGCGAAGCCGAACTGGCACCGCTGGCCGAAATGGCTGACAAAGCCGCCAAACTCGCCGAAACTCAGGGTACCCCGCGCGAGAAGGCGCTGATCCACGCGCTGCAGCTGCGCTATGCCGATGGCGGCGGCGGCAAGCCCGGCGATCTCGCATTTGCCAAAGCGATGACCGTGCTCGCCGCGCAAAATCCCGCCGACAATGAAATCGCGGTGATGGCCGCCGACGCTTGGCTCATCAGCCATGCCGACACGCCCGAACAGTCAAAGCTCAATGCTGAAATGGCGATGCCGTTCCTCGAGGCCGCGCTGAAACGCGATCCGAATTACACCCCGGCGATCCATTTTTACATTCACGCCAGCGAAATCGCCGAAGTGCCTGCGCTGGCGGAGCCTTACGCGGATAAACTCGCCGCACTCGCCCCGCGCGCGAGCCATCTGGTGCATATGCCCAGCCACACTTACTATTGGGTCGGGCGCTATCAGGACGCCGCCGATACCAATATGCGCGCGGTTGAGCTGGGGATTGAGAACGCCAAGGCGCTCGGCCTCGGCCCGCCCGATGGCGTATGGGGCCTGCCCTATCATGTTCACAATGTAACCTTCGGGCTCGGCGGCGCGCTTGAGGCTGGGGACGCCAAGACCGCGCTTGCACTCGGCCGCCCGCTGGTTGAGCGCGCCGGGACGCGGGCTGATGGCGGTGCCTATAGTCAGGTTCTTGCCGCCAACGGATACTTCGCGATGGCGCTGTTCGCCCCCACCGCCGAAGTGCTCGCCCTGCCCAAACCGAAGCTGGAAGTGGTCGAGGCGGCATGGCATTATGCGAGGGGCGAGGCTTTTGCGCGGATGGGCAATGCCGCAGGCGTGC
>JAYVNC010000172.1:0-4789 GCA_043758655.1 Novosphingobium sp. | reverse complement strand
ACAAGGAAAGCGGGAGCCAACGCGAGTTTGCCCTGCGTTTGGGCGATCTTCTGCGCAAGGGCGAGAGCAAGGCTAACGTCATGCTGAAGCCTGGGGATGTGATTATCATCCCCGAAAGCACGTTTTGATCGGGCGGGGCTGAACAAGCATGAATTCGATCTTCGATGAACTGCGCGCGGCGCTCCATTCGGTCTGGCAACGCCGCTGGGTGGTACTGGCCGTGGCCTGGGGCGTGTGTTTGCTCGGCTGGCTGGTGGTCGCCTCTGTGCCCAATTCTTATGAATCCAAGGCGCGCATTTATGTGCAGCTATACGATCCATTGGCCGAGCAGATTGGCGTCGGCCAGGGCGACCGCAAGCGCGATATTGACCGGGTTCGCCAGACGCTAACCAGTGCGGCGAATCTCGAAAAGGTCATCCGTTCGACGCGGATGGGCGACAGTGTGACCACGCCGAAGCAGATGGAAAACACGATTCTAGCCCTCGGCAAAGCAATCAAAGTTGAGAGCGAACAGGATAACCTGTTCAAAATTAGCGCTATTTCTACCGATGGCGGGATGAGCGATGCCGATAGCGCCAAGCTGGCGCAGGACATTGTTCAAAAGATGATCGACCTGTTCCGCGAGGAGAACCTTGCCGGTTCCAAAGGCGAGATGGGATCGCAGGTAGATTTTCTCGATAAGCAGTTGGCCGACCGCCAGAAGGCGCTCGAATCGGCAGAAGGCCGCCGCACACAATTTGAAGCGAGCCACCCGGAACTGGCGCAGGGCAGCACTTCTGTGCTCCAGCGGATGGAAGCAAGCCGGGCGGAAATGCGCGGGATTGATGCGGACTTGGCGGCGGCGCAATCGGCGCTGGCGGCGATCAATGGGCAGCTGGCGGGAACACCGGCGACCTTGGCGGGAACGTCAACCGGCGGGGCCAGGGGTGCGCTTTCGCAGGCGCAGGCTGACCTTGCGGGCATGAAAGCGCGTGGGCTGACGGATAACCATCCTGATGTGATTGCACTTAAAAATCAAATATCTGCGCTGCGTTCTGTAGCCGCGAATGAGGGTGGTCCTTCGGGAATGCCCAACCCCGCCTACAGTTCGCTGCAATCAATTCGGGGTGAACGGCAGGCCAATTTGCAGGCGCTTCAGGCGCGGCGGGGGTCAGTGCAATCGGAAATGGCACGGGTTACCTCCCAGCAAATTCAGAACCCTCAGCTTGCTTCTGAGGCGCAAAAAATATCGCGTGATTACGACGTGTTGAAGCAGCAATATGACAAGCTGCTGCAAGATCGCGAGGAATTGCGGCTGCGCGGACAGGTCGAGAATGACCACTCGACGGTGAAGATTCAGATCATCGATCCGCCATCCACGCCGCGCTCGCCGATTGCGCCGAACAGGCCTTTGTTATTGCTCGCAGTTTTGATTGTCGGCGTGGGTGCAGGGTGCGGTGCGGCGTTTGCGATTGGCCAGTTGCGGTCAACTTTTGCCACGGCGAGCAAGCTGGAAAGCGCCTTAGGCCTGCCGGTACTTGGCTCTATTTCTCAGACACTTACTGACGTTGGCAGGACGCTTCGCAGGCGGCGGCTGCGGCAGTTTTATGCAGGGTCAGCGGCGCTCGGCGCGGTTTTTTTCCTGCTGATCACAGCCGAGATGATTCAGCGCGGGATGGTGGCGTGATGACCGAACAGACAAAAATTCCGCTTCCGCAAAGCCCTGATTCGCCAGCACAATCATCGGTGCAGCGCGCCACGCGTCACCTTGATTTGGCGACTATGGGCGGCTTTGCCATCCCTGCTGAACTGATCCCCCCGCGCCGCAAAGCGCGCCGGATTGAGCCGATTGTTGAGCAGTCGGCAGACGTGCCTAAAGAGCCCGCAATGACTCCCGAAACAGGGTACAATGCGCCTGCAACTCCAATACAATCGGCCGCTCCGGCAATTGTGTCTGCTCCAGCGCCAATTTCCGCCCCGGCAATCGTCGTGCAACCTGTGCTCTTCACCGGTCAGCACCACCCCATTGATCGTGCCTTGCTGCGCGAACAGGGGATGATCGAACCCGAAGGCGGGGTTACCGGGCTGCTCGAAGAATTCCGCATCGTCAAGCGTCAGTTGCTGCTTCACGCAAAGGATTTGGCGCGCGGCGGCATGGGACCATCGGCGCAGCGCATTCTGATTTGCTCGCCGCTTCCGGGTGAGGGCAAGACCTATACCTCGGTCAACCTCGCGCTGGCTATTGCGGCGGAGAAGGAAAGCGAAGTCGTGCTGGTCGATGCCGATTTCGCCAAGCCATCGGTGCTGTCAACGCTCGGCCTGCCGGGCGGCAAAGGCCTAATGGACGCGCTGACCGATCCGACGCTGGACGTTGCCGATTGCGTGATCGGAACAGACATTGCGGGCCTCTGGGTTCTGCCCGCCGGTTCCATGACCAACAGCGATACCGAACATCTCGGCACAGCGCGCACCCGCGATGTCCTGGACCGCCTTGTGCAAGGCGCGCCGAACCGAATTGTTATTTTTGATTCGCCGCCAGCATTGGCTGCATCGCCTGCCGCAGAGCTGGCGAAATATGCCGGGCAGGCCGTTCTTGTCGCGCGTTGCGACCGTACCGGGCAGGGCGCCTTGGAGGACGCGATCTCGCTGCTTTCAGCCTGTCCCAATATCCAGCTGCTGCTCAACGGGGTGCAGTTTAGTCCCACGGGGCGGCGGTTTGGTTCCTATTATGGATACAGGGGTTAGTCCGATGCGGTATCGCACTCAATGTGTTGGCCTTGCTGCCATCAGCCTGTTGTTTGCAATGGCGGTTCCCTTGCATGCTCAGAAGATGTCCTATGGCAGCGGCGCATCAGCCGAAGGTGGCGATGACGCTGATGGAGCCGGCGACAACAGCGGCGGTGGGCGCAAGTCTCACAAAGGCCATGGCGGCAAGCGCGTTTCGATTACGCCCTATATTGAGGCCGCGCAGATCGCCACGGCGCAGCTTTCCCCCGGCCACGATACGCTTACCTATTCAACTCTGGCCGCCGGGCTCGATGCCAACGTTCAGGGCCGCAACACGCAAGCAGCAGCCTCGATCCGCTATGAGCGCCGGTTTGGCTATGGCAAATCGGCCAGCGGCGACACGATCAGCGGCGTTGCCCGGATCGGCACAGCTATTATTCCGCACGCCGTCAACTTCGAAGTTGGCGCGCTTGCCGCGCGCAGCAAGATTGAGAGCAATGGTTCTGCCGTGCTCGGCGCGCCGATTTCGGGCAGCGGATCAACGCAAATTTATTCGGTTTATGCGGGGCCAACGGTGCACACCCATTCGGGCAATGTCGCTATCGATGGCGGCTACCGGATTGGCTACACCAAGGTAGGCAGCGACAGCAACATTGTCACCGCTCCCGGCGGGCCTCCGGTGGATGTCTTCGATCATTCGACCGCCCACAATGCCGAGCTTCACGCCGGAACCAAGGCGGGCACTGCCCTGCCGATTGGCCTTGGCGTGGGCGCAGGTTATTATCAGGAGAACGTCTCCAACCTCGATCAAAAGATCAGCGATCTGCACGCCCGCGCAGATGTCGCGGTACCGATTACGCGTGATCTGCAACTGATCGGCGGGGTCGGCTATGAAAAGGTGCAGATTTCCAGCCGTGATGTGCTGCGCGATGGCGCGGGCAATCCCGTGATCGGCAGCAATGGCCGCTACGTTACCGATACCAGCAGCCCGCGCGTGATGGCCTATAACACTCAGGGCCTGATCTGGGATGCCGGGGTGATGTGGAGGCCAAGCCGCCGCACCGCGCTTGAGGCGCACGTTGGGCGGCGTTACGGGTCGATGACCTATTACGGGTCGTTTGCTTACGCGCCAAACGCGCGCTCGAGCCTGAACATCTCGGTTTATGATTCGATCTCCGGCTTTGGCGGGCAGTTGAACCGCGCGCTTGCGGGCCTGCCAACCGATTTTGAAACCTCGCGCAATCCGCTTTCGGGTGAGATGAACGGCTGCCTCGTCAGCCTTGAAAAGGGCAACTGCCTGTCGGGCGCGCTCGGATCGGTTCGCTCCGCATCGTTCCGTGGGCGCGGCGTGATGGCGAGCTATGGCGTCAAACTGGGCCGCATTCAGGCCGGGATTGGCGCAGGCCATGATCGCCGCAAATTCATCGCTGCGCCGGGCACCATTCTGGCGTCGGCCAATGGCAAAACCGATACCAACACCTGGCTGGCGGGATACGTTAACGCTCGGCTCGATTCGCGCTCTGCGATTTCGACCAACGTCTGGGCATCGTGGTTCAAGAGCGACTTCGTCGGCAGCGGCGATGCCAACGCGCTGGGGATCAACACCGCCTATAACCGTTCGATCAGCGATCACCTTTCGGCGACCGCAGCGGTCGGCGTTGATGGCGTCAGCCGGTCTACACAACCTGATAACTGGAACGCGTCCGCCCTACTCGGCGTGCGTTATTCATTCTGACATTCAAAGGGGACTTGGGCATGTTTGATGATTTTTATGGCCTGAAGGGCAAGCCGTTTCAGCTGACGCCGGATCCGGCATTCTATTTTGAGAGCGGAACGCACCGCAAAGCGCTGTCTTACCTGTCGTACGGTCTGGCGCAGGGCGAAGGCTTCGTGGTCATCACTGGCGAGGTTGGCGCGGGCAAATCGACGCTGGTCGCACATCTGATGGCGACGATTGACCCGGCACGGCTGACGGCGGCGCAAGTGGTCACCTCGGCGCTTGATGGCGATGAGATTGTTCATGTTATCGCCAATGCCTTTGGCCTTGAGATTGAGGGCCACGACAAGGCCGCCGCGCTGGGCG
>JAYVNC010000171.1:0-4801 GCA_043758655.1 Novosphingobium sp. | reverse complement strand
CGGATGCGGTCACGCGGTGCGGCGATGAAATCGAGAATGGTCCGCGCCATAGAGGCGGGATCGCCTGATTCGTAAATCCAGCCTTCAGCCAGATGCGCGTGATCGGCCCCGCCGCCACGGTTTGGCATAATCATCGGCAGGCCTGCCGCGCGTGCCTCGCCGCCAACGGTGCAAAACACCTCAGCCTCGCAACCGTGTGCAAGGGCATCGCAGCTCGCCATCAACCGGGCAAATTCTATGCGGTCAGTCACGGGCGCGATAAGCTGAATATGCGGATTTTGCTCCGCAGCACGGGCAATGCGCGCGCGCTCGCGGCCGTCCCCGGCGATAATCAAACCCACTGGCGCGCTCGCACCTGCCGCCGTGACCGCCTCGATCACCATCGGCCACCGCTTTTCAGGGCCGTGACGCCCGGCGCCGAGCAGCAGGGTTGCTTCGGGAGGCAAGCCGCAGCGTTCGAGCAGGCGCGTGCGCAAACCCTCATCGCGAAGGTCGGGCGTAAACACCCCCGGCTGAACCCCCATCGGATTTGTAACAACCTTGGTCAGTCCGCCCGCGAGCAGCCGATTGGTCTGATCTTCACCGGTGGTAATCGTGCCATCGAACAAGGCGTCTAGCATCTGCAAATGCCGCCAGAAAAAGGCGAAGCTGCGGTCAATCGTCTGGCGCGACGCCACCGGATCGAGATAGCGATAGACCCAGGCCGACATCGGATCGGCGTGCATGATCAGCGCGCGTGGGGCCGCGCCGGGCCATTCCCCCACCAGACGCGCGCTGCGCCAGGGTGATGAGGCTTCGACAATGTCAGGCTGAATTTCATCGAGCGTACGGTGCAGCGCTTCAACATCACGGAAATAGTGATACTTGCGATCAAGCGGGAACGCCGGTTCTTTCAGATAGATGATCCGGGCATTGGCCCCGCGCTCTTCCACCCGGTTGCTGGTTCCCGGGGCAATGACGATAATCTCGTGACCGGCGAGCGGGCCAGCGATCATCTTACGATCAATATAGGTTTTTACCCCGCCGCCGTGCGGGGTGTAAAATGCAGCAACATCAACAATCCGCATAGCCGTTCAGCGTCTTTCCGTACAACTGCGGAGCCGCATAGCAGACGAATGGCGGAACCGCACCTGAACAACGCATCGAGCGTCAGGCTGTTCCGCCCGACTCTGGTTGGTCTGGCGGGTTCCGCTCAAAGGTCACCAGATCGCCCACCGCGAGAAGCGCCCCTACCCCCAGATGAACCAGCAGAATCAAGATCGTCACCACCGCAACAACCTGCTGGATTTCGCCGTTGGTGCCGAGATACCAGATAACAATATTGGCAAAGACGACGTCCGAATTGACCAGCATCGGCAGGCGGCCCAGCATCAATTGCGCGGTTGCTAGCAGCACCCAAACGCTAAAATCAACGCTCGGAGCATAGAGGCTCCAGATCATCGCCATCAGCCCGGTGGTGCAGATCACCCGGACAAGATGGACGCCAGCCACCTGCCATAACTGCGCCCTGCTCAGCGTGAACAGGCGTTTGCCGAAAACCACAATCAGGATCGATACGGCAGCAATAAGCGCGATCGACAGGACGATGGGCTTGCCCGCCACCCCCAGATCAAGCGCATGGAATTGCGGCCACAGAATCGCCAGCAGCGCGAGGGTGACGACATTGCTGGTCAGCGCCGACTGGATCGTCACGTCTTTGATCGCGCCGAACGGCGACGTTTTCATAGCGACTTTCTTGCGCGCCCATCCATAAAAATAAGTTTCGCCCAAAAGTTCGAACAGCAGAGTGTTGCCCACCTGCTTGCGCGAAAGAGCGATCAGGCCCTCAAACGGAATCTTCCACAACCGGCGGTAAATGATGAAATCTGAAATGATCGGCGCGGCCCAATAAGTCAGCAGCGCGGTCCAGAATATTGGGTTGGTTGGAATGGCCCGGTGAAGATCGATGCCGCGCAGCCGCCACGCGATAGCCATCAGCAGCGCGGCCGACAGGATAGGCGTCGCCCATTTCCACAGCGGCGATTGCCGAACCGCCAGCGGCAGTGGATCGTTGAGATCGTCTCCAGTCGCTGGCGATTGATCGGCTGGCTGCACGAAGCGTGATCTTTCCTGCGCATTGGATTGCGCGAGAGGCGAGATAGCAACAAAGCCCCGGCGATAAAAGCCGCGATCATCCCAGCACCCCGTCAAACTTGGCTGGGCGGGAGGTCGCGCCGGGGTTAACAGGCGGGACTTCTGGTGATCTGCACTATATAAGGCCGAGTATGACTGATAAAAACTACCGCCTATTTGCCTCCATCCACGATGTCAGCCCGCGCTTTGAAACCGAGGTTGATGCGCTGTTTGACCGCTTGAGCGGGCTCCTTGGTGCGCCGCGGATTGCGCTGCTGGTGGTGCCCGATTTTGAAGACAAAGCGCCGCTGGCAGGTAATTCCGCCTATGCCGCAAAATTGCGTGGTTGGGCTGATTTGGGTGCGGAAATTTTCCTCCATGGCTGGTGCCACCGCGATGATGCCCTCAAGCGCGGATTCATGCAGAAGCACATGACCGCGGGCGCGGGCGAATTCGCCCAGCTTTCAGAAGAAGAGGCTTCGCTAAGGCTGGATAGGGGCCGCAAGGTTGTGGAAGACGCTATCGGCCGCACAGTGGCAGGATTTGTCGCCCCAGCATGGCTTTACTCGGCGGGGGCAAACGCGGCGCTGGCCAAGCAGCAATTCGCCTTGGCTGAGGATCACATCAAGGTTTGGTCGCCGGTTAGCGGCAAGGTTTTGGCGTGCAGCCCGGTGATTACCTGGGCCAGCCGCAGCCGCCCGCGCGTGATCAGCTCGCTGATGGTTGCCGCCTTGGCGCGCTCCTTCCCGTCAGCCCTGCGTGACGCCCGGATTGCTGTTCACCCCGGCGATACGACGGTTCCCGCCCTGCTCAACAGCATTGACGCGACCTTCACGCGGTTTGTTAAAACCCACCGCCCATCGCGATATGCTGAACTTCTGGGGTGAGTAGGGATGCTGTTCTATTTCAACGGCGCGACGCCAAGGCCATTCTTATAGTTCATCACTATTTCTGACCGCGTCATGCCGCCGCCAGCATTCACACGGGTGGCGGATGCCCTAGGCTTCGACCAGCCGAGCTTCGGGTTTCCGGTGAAGCCGATGCCATCAATCGTCCAGTTGAACTTACGGTTGGTATTGCGATCATGCATCAGGATCACGCTATAAGCGCCGGCCGACGGCACGCGAATACAAACCACCGGATCGCCTGCGGCAGGCACCGAAACCTCAGCGCGACGGAACACTTTGCCAGCATTGAGCAGGATGTTGTCATCCTGGAGGAAATCGGCGTCGATTGACGGATAGACTTCAGCCTTAAGGTTTCCGGTGCGGTCTTTCAGCCCCTTGGCAACAAGCAGCAGCGCCGGACCACTTTCCCCCGGACGGCAGTGCCCCTCAGCCTTGCCGAGATCGGGCGAGGAAGCGAGTGGCCCACTGGCCAGAACAGCAAGGGCAAGAGTAATGGTCATTTACGGCTCCTAACTTGATATATTTCAACCCCGGCGCAGAACAGTCCGGTTATGATGTGCCCGGTCAAAACCAACCCCGCCATCATCGCCAGTAAGCTGGTAAGCTGGGGTTGGTTGCCCAGCGCGTAAAGCGCCAGAACCGAGAAAAATAGGTCCTTGTTCGCCACCAGCGGCAAACGTGAAACCAGCATGCGCAGGGTAACAAGGATCAGCCATGAACCAATCCCGTACTGCGGCAAAACAAGATGCCACATCACCGCAGTCAGCCCCAAGCCGATTACAGTGCGCGAAACGTGGGCACCGCTGATGAACCACAGGTCGCGTGTCGGCAGCGAAAACAGCTTGCGCCGGAACAGCAGCACAACGAATGAACTGGCGAGAACCACCGCGAGCGAGAGGAAACTTGCGCGCAAATCAAGGCCAATCGCGTTGCTGGTAACAATCGGCCAAACGCCGAGCAGCAGCACCAAGGTCAGCACATTGCCGACCATTGCCGAGAGAATGGCAACGTCCTTCACCGCACCAAACGGCGAGGAAGTGAGCGTCAACCGGCTGCGCGCCCAGGCATAAAACTTGGCTTCTCCCAAGTAGCCGAGCACGACTTCGTTGAGCACATATTTGCGAAGCAGCGCGATAAATCCTTCAGCCGGAAGATTCCACAGCCTGCGAAAGATCACCCAATCGCTGATCGGCATGGTGAGATAGCTCACCAAGAATGCCAGCCAGAACAGCGGCGAGCTCGGCAGCATCGAGAGAATAACACTCAGCGAAAGCCGGTGCGCTGCGACCGCAATCGCCACAATCGACGCGATAGTCAGCGCCGCGCTGGCGATTTCGGTGAGACGCGACGGCGAGCCTTCGGCCAGAATAGCCGGATCGAACTGCATGGGTGGATCAATATATCCTTCGCCCGGGCGGTTTCGATCCATTCTGCTCAACCTTCCTCGATCTGCCCCGTCACGCGGCAATATTGGCATTCCCAGCCCATCGCGCAAGTCGGCTGGAAGCTGGCCTTTAGGGGCAACAATCGGATTTGTCATGATAGGACCAGTCCAATTCAGCGTTCAGGCGATGCAACACACGGGTCCCAAATCTGCGCAGCGCCAATGGGCGAATATTGGTGTCTCGGCGATGAACGGCCATTGCCCGCAGAAGCGGGTGCGTCTAAACCGCCGCAGAAGCGGGTGCGCCTAACCTAAGCGCCACTGCTGACGCACGAGAGGAAAACACGATGGCCACCCAACTGAACCGCAACATTGATTGCAGCGCCGCCGAATGGGA
>JAYVNC010000170.1:0-4802 GCA_043758655.1 Novosphingobium sp. | reverse complement strand
GAGCTGCGGTTTGATGCCCGCGCGCGGCGTGCGGCGGGGCTGATGTTCCTTGTCGGCCGCATATTCGCCAGCGGATCGCGGCTTTATCTGGCGGCAATCGCGGTTTCGATGATCCTGTTCCTCGACATTTCGCCGCAGCACATTGTCATTGCTTGCGCGCTTCTGCTGTTGCTGGGGCTGGTGTTCACGATCATCGGCGGGCTGCATTCGGTGATCTGGAGCGACCTTATTCAGGTGGTGCTCTATGTCGGCGCGGCGCTGGTCGCGGCTATTTTTCTTTGGATGCACCTGCCGATGGGCTTCGGCCAAGCGGTGGACGCGTTGATCCATGCGCCTGGCGGGCAGAACAAGCTGGCGGTGATAAACGCTGCGGCCAGCCTCTCTGCCCCGTTTTCAATCTTGGCGGTGCTCACCGGGGTAACGCTGCTCAACGTAGCCAGTTCGGGCCTCGATCAAGACACCACCCAGCGGCTGCTCGCCTGCCCCGATCCCAAACGCGGGGCGCGGGCGCTTTATAGCTCGGTGCTGATTTCGCTGCCGGTAATCCTGCTGTTTCTGGTGATCGGCGCGCTGCTGCATCTGACCTATGACCGGGCAGACGTAATCGCTGCCGCCGGCGGGCCTGCGTCAACTTTCGCCGGTGAGAAAATCACCGTGTTCATGCACTTTATCCTCACCGCGCTGCCTGCTGGCCTGCGGGGATTGGCTACCGTCGGAGTGCTGGCGGCGGCGGCGATGAATTCGGAGCTGATCGCGATGTCGTCGGTGGTAATCAACGATCTCTACCGGCCGTGGGCGGCAAAGCGCGGCCCCCGTCCCGAGAAACACTTCGTCCGCGCCGGGCGGATCGCCACGGTGGTCATGGGGCTTGCGCTGTTCGGCATGGCGATCCTTTCGTACTATTGGCAGCACTATACCCAGGCTGGACTGCTCGATTTCGTGCTCGGGGTGATGAGCTTTGCCTATTCGGGTCTGCTCGGGGTTTATGGGGTGGCGCTATTCACCGGGCGGGGCAATTCGACTTCAGTGATTGCCGCTTTTGCCGCGGGTTTCCTCACCGTGCTGGCGTTCCAGCCTTTCGTTATCGATGTCGCCGGATTGCCCGCCGCAATGCGCGGGGTGGCCTTCCCTTGGCAGCTGTGTGTGGGAACGATTGTGGCTGCGGCAACCTGCACTTTAGGACGGGGGCATACCAAAGTGGCATTATTGGCTAACCCCGTCTAAAGGCCGGGGCATGAACGCGCCCTCCTTTCTTACAGCTTCCGCCCTCGTCGCCATTGGCGGCGGGTTTGGCTCGTGGCTGCGCTATCTTGTTGGTGGACTAACAAGCTCACTGATCGGGCCGAGCCGCGCGAGTGATTTTCCGTGGGCGACGCTGAGCGTGAACGTGCTCGGCTCCTTCGCGATGGGGCTGCTGGTCGGCTGGATGGCGCGTTATGGGCAGGGCGGGCAAGATTTGCGGCTGCTTCTTGGCGTCGGCCTGCTCGGCGGCTTCACCACCTTTTCCACGTTCGCGCTCGAGTTCGCCCTTTTCATAGAACGCGGTGCGATTGGATCGGCGCTGGCCTATGTTGCCCTGTCTCTGGTCGCAGGATTTGCTGGGCTGTTCCTCGGCCTGATGCTGATGCGGAGCGCGCTGTGACCGAGGAAGTGAGCGAAAACGTCCGCCAGTTCACCGTTCAGGCCGACGATAACGACGTGCGGCTCGACCGCTGGTTCAAGCGCCACCTGCCGCAGGTCAGCTTTGCCATGGTCAGCCGCTGGGCGCGCACCGGGCAAATTCGTGTCGACGGCAAGCGTGCCGATCCCGCTGACCGGCTTGCCACCGGGCAAGTTCTGCGCGTCCCCCCCGGCGGCGCTACGCCTGATCGCGGCGCACCGCAGCGCAAGGAGCTGACCGAAGAGCAGATGGCGCGTGCTGATGCCATGGTCATCCACCGGGACCGCGCGGCGATTGTGCTCAACAAGGAACCCGGCCTTGCCACCCAAGGCGGATCGGGCACGCGCGAACACGTTGATCTGCTGCTCGATGCCTTCACCGTTCCGCTTCCCGGCTCCGAAAAAACCGTGCCGCGCCCGCGGCTCGTCCACCGGCTTGATAAAGACACCTCTGGCGTCCTGCTCGTCGCGGCCACCCCGGGAAGCGCGGCGTTTTTCTCCAAGCGGTTTGCAGGCCGATCAGCGCGTAAGATTTACTGGGCGCTGGTGGTCGGCGTGCCTGACATTGAAGACGGCCTGATCGACCTTCCACTAGCCAAACAGCCGGGAACTGGCGGCGAGAAGATGTTCGTCGACGAATCCGACAACGGCATGCCCGCGCGCACTCGCTACCGGGTGATCGACATTGCCGGTAACCGCGCCGCGTGGGTTGAACTTCAGCCGCAGACCGGGCGCACGCATCAGTTGCGCGTTCACATGGCAGCGATTGGCCATCCGATTGTGGGTGACGGAAAATACGGCGGGCCTGAGGCTTTCCTCACCGGATCAATCAGCCGCAAGATGCACCTTCATGCCCGCCGCCTGATCATCGAGCATCCCCATGGCGTGCCGCTGGATGTCACCGCCGCGCTGCCCGAGCACATGGCCAATTCGATGCAGCAGCTTGGCTTTGACGAAGCCGATGGCGAGGCGCGCGACGAGAGCCTGGTTCCGCTCGCCAAGGAAGAGAAGAAGGCGCAGGCTAAGGCCCATGCCAAGCAATACCGCAAGGAACGGCGCGGCGAACGGCGTGGGCGCGCGGGCGGCGAACGCGGGGCTCCGAGCAACACGGGATCGCGGTCTGACACGCGCTCTGAGCCGACCCGTAAGCGCGGGCCGACCAAGGGCAAGGGTTCACCTGAGCCCAAAGCAGCGGCAAAACCAGCGGCAAAACTAGCGCCAAAGCAGGGTCCAAAACCTGCGCCCAAGGCGAGAGCCAAGCCGGGGCCTAAGTCTGGTCCAAAACCCGCTCCAAAGCCGAGACCAAAGAAGCCCTGATGCACCCGAATGCCGCCTTTCGTCATGAAGACCGTGATCTGCTAGAGGCAATGATCGGGGAGATCGGCTTTGGGATGGTTTTCGCGACCACACCAGATGGCCCCCGCGTCGCGCACGTGCCGATACTTTCCACCGGCGGCGGCGCGGTGCAGTTTCACCTCGCGCGCGGCAACGCGCTGACCAAGCACATCGATGGCATGACCGCGCTGGCGGTCATTAACGGCCCCGATGGCTATGTTAGTCCGCGCTGGTATGCCGACGCCGCGCAGGTACCGACGTGGAACTATGTTTCGCTTGAGCTTGAAGGCACGGTGCGGCGGATGGATGCTGATGGCCTACTGACGCAGTTGGAAGGTCTGTCCAAACGGCAGGAAGCGCTGGTTTCAGCGGGAGAGCCGTGGGCGATGGACAAGATGCCGCCCGACAAGCTGCGACAGATGCTCGGGGCGATTGTTGGGTTTGAGATGGAAGTGCAGGCTTGGCGGCCAACCTTCAAGCTGAGCCAGAACAAAGACGCTGGCGAGCGCGAGCGGGTGGCGGCGGGTCTTGAAGCCGAAGGATCGTCCGCCATCGCCCAGCTGATGAGGACGCTAGCTCGATGACAGTGAAACTCGCGGTATTCGATTGCGATGGCACTTTGGTAGATGGCCAAGGTTCGATTTGCACCGCGATGGAGGCGGCCTTTGCCCATGCTGCGCTGCCAGCGCCTGATCGCCATTCTATCCGGCGCATTGTCGGCCTCAGTTTGCCGCATGCCGTCAGCCGCCTGATCCCGCAAGCCGATGACCGGACGGTCGCGGGCGTGGTCGATGCCTATAAGTCAGCCTATCGTGCAGCCCGGGCGAGCGGCGATCTGGCCGAACCTTTGTTCGATGGCATTGTGCCGCTGCTAAATGCCCTGCGCGCCGCAGGATGGCTTCTGGGCGTTGCCACCGGGAAATCGAGCCGGGGCCTCACCCATTGCCTCGCCACTCACGGCCTCAGCGATAATTTTGTCACCTTGCAAACCGCCGATGACCACCCCTCAAAGCCGCATCCGGAAATGCTAGAAGCCGCGCTGTCCCAGGCATGCGCCACAACCGCCCAAGCCGTGATGATCGGCGATACGGCCTATGACATGCAGCTGGCAGCAAACGCCAATGTGCGTGCCATCGGCGTCAACTGGGGCTATCATGAACCCCACGAATTGCGCGCTGCCGGGGCCGAATGGGTCGCCGCCAGCCCGCGCGAACTTGGGGAGTATTTGTTGAAATGACCACACCTGAAGCTGAGGCACTGGCGAAAAAACGCTTCCTCGCGCTCAATCTCGTTCGGTTTGGCGGTGCGGCGATAGTCGTCGTCGGGCTGCTTTGCGCGCTCGACAAAGTGGACATCCCCGGCGCGCACCTGATCGCCGTATTGCTAATTGTCATCGGCATGCTCGATTTCTTCGTCATGCCGATATTGCTCTCACGCCGATGGAGAACCCCCGGCGCATGAAGCGGTTTTACAAGGCTGCGGTTGCTGCCCCGGCCGGGGCCGGTTGGCAGGTTATGCTCGATGGGCGAGGGGTGAAAACGCAAGGCGCGCACGCGCAAATTGTTCCGGGCGAAGAATTGGCCAAGGCGCTTGCTGCCGAATGGGCGGCGCAGGAAGGCGAGATCAAACCGGCCAGTTTCGTGCTGCGCGATATGGCCGACTATGCGCTTGATGTTGTTGAAACGGACCGCGCATCCGCGATTAACGCGCTGCTGCCTTACGCCGAAAGCGATACCCTGTGCTATCGCGCGGAGGAAGGTGAAGCGCTGCACCGCCGCCAGATGGCCCAGTGGGAGCCGCTACTTTGC
>JAYVNC010000169.1:0-4825 GCA_043758655.1 Novosphingobium sp. | reverse complement strand
CCAAACCCATTCCGCCGCGCCGCGCCCAGCGGTCTGCATCAATGCGTCAACCGAAGTTCCCGCCGCGATCAGCGCATCCTCGCCCGCGCGCATCTGCGCCACGGTGACGATTTGGTCAGGCGCCTCTGGCACTTGCGCTACCTTCAGGAGTCTTAGCTTCAGGCGCGGCGGGGAAGCGATAACGATCATCGCCCACTTTCACTTCTAATTCACTGCCAGCGCGGGCTGTTTGAACCTCAAACGCGCCATCAGCCGTGGCGATGATGGTGCCATTTTCAAGGATCTGAAACCGCCGGAACCCACCGTCGGGGTGGTGGAGCACCCAGAATTCCTTACCGCCTTCATGCAGCACATCAAGCGTGCAAACGGGGGTAAAGTCCTTGGCACCGGCGAGCGCGCAAGGGACAGGCTTGTCGCTCGATTCGGCTTTAGGCGCGCTTTGCCCATCGCTGTTGCCCCCTTCCGCGCCCTTGGAGCACGCGGGCAACAGCAGCAACAAGACTATGGTAGCAAAGCGCATGGGCCCAAAATCCCTTCGCGCTTAGTTTGCCCGGTTACCGCGCGCCCGCAAGCCCCTGATTTGCGAGACATCGCGCACCGCCCCGCGAGCCGCGCTGGTGGCAAGCAAGCCGTATGCCTCAAGTGCTGGCGAAACCTTGCGTTTTCGTGGTGCTGTGGGAGCCCATGCGGCATCGCCCTTGGCCTCCATAGCCGCGCGGCGCGCAGCGAGTACATCGTCACCAACGGCAAGATTGACCGTTCGATTGGGGATATCGATCTCAATCATATCGCCGGTTTCCACCAGCCCGATCAGCCCGCCCTCAGCCGCCTCAGGTGAAACGTGGCCAATCGACAGCCCCGAAGTGCCGCCTGAAAACCGCCCGTCGGTAATCAATGCGCAAGCTGCGCCCATGTGCTTCGATTTAAGGTAACTGGTGGGATAGAGCATTTCCTGCATTCCCGGCCCGCCCTTCGGCCCTTCATAGCGGATCACGACAACGTCGCCCGCGACAACTTGGCCGGTCAGAATTGCGACCACCGAATCATCCTGACTTTCATAAACCTTGGCCGGACCGGTGAATTTGAGGATCGATTCGTCCACCCCTGCCGTCTTCACAATACAGCCATCGAGCGCCAGATTGCCGCTGAGCACCGCCAGCCCGCCATCCTGCGAAAAGGCATGCGCGGCAGAGCGGATCACCCCGTTCTCGCGATCAGTATCGAGCGATTTCCAGCGGCGGGATTGGCTGAATGCAACCTGCGTCGGCACGCCCCCTGGCGCGGCGCTGTAGAACAGCTGCACGGCGGGATCGTTGGTCCGGGTAATGTCCCAGGCATTAAGCGCATGGCCGAGCGTCTCGCTGTGCACGGTTGGCAGATCGGCGTGGATCAGCCCCGCCCGGTCCAACTGGCCAAGGATAGACATGATCCCCCCTGCACGGTGAACGTCTTCCATGTGGACATCGCTTTTTGCCGGAGCGACCTTGCTGAGGCACGGCACCTTGCGCGAAAGCCTATCGATATCCGACATGGTAAAATCAATCTCGGCCTCATGCGCGGCGGCGAGCAGGTGGAGCACGGTATTGGTCGATCCGCCCATCGCAATGTCGAGGCTCATGGCATTTTCGAAGGCTTTGAAGCTGGCGATGTTGCGCGGCAGGGCCGATTCGTCGTCCTGCTCGTAATAGCGGCGGCACAGATCAACCACTACACGCCCGGCGCGCAGGAACAGCTCCTTGCGGTCCGAATGCGTTGCGAGCTGCGATCCGTTGCCGGGCAACGACAGCCCCAGCGCCTCGGTCAGACAGTTCATCGAATTGGCGGTGAACATGCCTGAGCAGGAGCCGCAGGTTGGGCAGGCCGAACGCTCAATCGCGTCGACTTCCTCGTCCGTATAGGCCTCATCGGCGGCGGCGACCATGGCGTCGACCAGATCAATTGCCTGTTCCTTGCCGTTTAAAACCACCTTGCCGGCCTCCATCGGACCGCCCGATACGAAGACCACCGGCACATTGATACGCAGCGCGGCAATCAGCATTCCCGGCGTGATCTTGTCGCAGTTGGAGATGCAGACCATCGCATCAGCGCAGTGGGCGTTGACCATATATTCGACAGAATCGGCGATCAGTTCGCGGCTGGGCAGCGAATAGAGCATGCCGTCATGGCCCATCGCGATACCATCATCGACCGCGATAGTGTTGAATTCCTTGGCAACTCCCCCCGCCGCCTCAATTTCGCGCGCGACCAACTGGCCGAGGTCTTTGAGGTGGACGTGGCCGGGGACGAACTGGGTGAAGCTGTTTACAACTGCGATAATCGGCTTGCCGAAATCGCTGTCCTTCATCCCCGTCGCCCGCCAAAGCCCCCGCGCGCCAGCCATATTGCGGCCGTGGGTGGATGTGCGTGAACGATAGACAGGCATGGCGAAACCTTTGAATTTAACTGACAGCAGTGCAAGCTATGCCAGCGCTCTAGCCTAGCAATGAGGGCCAGTCGAAAGTATAATTTGAGACAGTTTCGGCTGAAATTAGGGCGAAGTCCTTCAATTCACCTTCGTCATTGCGAGGAGCGAAGCGAGGAAGCAATCTAGGGCTATGGTGCGGGACGTTCTAGATTGCTTCGCTTCGCTCGCAATGACGAAATGGGAAGAAGACATGGCTTCAGCCCCCGAGCTGGATGGCAACCCGGTTGGCGATCCGATGCAAACGTGCCGCCCAGCGCGCTTGGCCCTCGGCGTGGTCGATCTCATCCTGCCGGATCTCGATCCCCAAGTATGGCCGCCCCTCAACCTCCGCATGGACATTCATCGTGTGGTTTAGCAGTTTCCCCGAATAGGGTTGCTGATCGCCAACAATCAGCCCCTCGGCTTCAAGCATAGGAATGGCGAGGCGGGCGGCGCGGTCATCCTCGTTGTAAAGCACGCCGACCTGCCAAGGGCGCTCTTGATCGGGATGGCTGGCCAGATGCGGGGTGAAACTGTGCAACGACAGGATCAGTGCGGGCGGGTATTTGTCGAGCAGTGTGGCCAGCGCATCGTGATAGGGGTGATAAAACCGCAACTTTCGCGCTTCATGCCCGGAATGATCGAGGGCATTGCCCGGAATGGCGTGGCCATCGCTAGCAATCGGGATCAGGCCGGGGACATGCTCCTCCCGGTTGACGTCACAGACAAGACGGCTGACTGAGCATTGAAACGCCGCAGTGCCGCGATGCACGGCCATCCGTTCGCCGACTTCGCGCACGCCAATATCTAGCGCGATGTGGAGGTTGAGCAGGGCGGGATCGATTCCCAGATCAATGTCAGGCGGAAGGTGGTTCGATGCGTGATCCGAGACGACCAAGACGCCGCCGAATTTGGGTGTGCCGATAATGCGGAATGGCAGATCGTTCACCGCAGTTTCCCATTCATCTGCCACCAATTGCCCCGTTCTTCGCGGATCATCTCAGAGGCGATTTGCAGGTCAACATCGTTTTTATAAAGCGCAAAACAGGTCGCGCCCGAGCCTGACATGCGCGTCACGTGAGCACCCGTGCGTTCAAGCAAAGAAAGCACTTCGCTGATGATCGGACAAAGCCGCATGGCCGATTGTTCGAGATCATTTCGCCCGGCCTGTGCAATCTGGCTCACGCTGCCGGAAGGAAGCGGCCCGCGATCTACGCCATCCCAGCCCGCGAACACCGCCCCTGTTGCCAACGGAATGCGCGGATTGACCAGCAGAAGTGGAGTACCGGCTATATCATTATCTATATATTCCAGTTCAATGCCAGTCCCTCTTCCAATACAGGCTGAGCTTTTGACGCAAGCCGGAACATCAGCGCCGAGTTTCGCGGCGCGGGCCTGCCAATCATCGGGAAGACCATGCTCACGCTCGACCATGCGGAAAATCGCGCCCGCATCTGCGGACCCTCCGCCGAGCCCTGCGGCGACCGGAAGGCGTTTGTCCAAATCAACCGCCCAGCCCTTGCCATGCGGCAAAGTCGATAGTGCTTTCGCTACAATGTTACCAAATGGATCATGGAGTTGCTCGGCAAACTCACCAAATACTCTTAACTGATCTTGCGACGCCGGGCTGGCGCTCAGCTCATCACCCGCATCGACAAACGCGAACAGCGTCTCAATCTCATGATACCCATCATCCCGCCGCCGCCGCATGTGCAGCGCAAGGTTGATCTTGGCATAGGCGGTTTCGCGAAACGCCAATTGCGGTCACATATTCGGATAGTTCGGCCCGCCGCCGCCTTCGGGGGCGATCCAGGTAATGTTCTGGGTGGGGTCTTTTATGTCGCAGGTTTTGCAGTGGACGCAGTTTTGCGAGTTGATCTGCAACCGCTCGCCACCGCCCTCTGCCTCAACGTATTCGTAAACCCCCGCCGGGCAATAGCGCGCTTCTGGCCCGGCATAGACCGGCAGGTTGATGCGGGTGGGCACGGTCGGATCTGTGAGCACCAGATGGCATGGCTGATCTTCGGCGTGGTTGGTGAACGAGAACGACACCGAGGTCAGCCGATCAAAGCTGATAACCCCATCGGGCTTGGGATAGATAATCGGCTTGAACAGGTCGGCGCGCATGGTCGCCGAGGCATCGGTGTGGTGCTTCATGCCCTTGATAATCGGCATTTTTAGGTAACGCAGCCACATCTCCGCCCCCGCCAGAACGGTGCCAAGCGCGTTGCCGAATTTGGCCACCAACGGCTCAGAATTCTGAACCAGCTTGAGTTCCTTGGCGATCCAGCTGTCGCGCACGGCGGCGTCATATTCGCCGAGCGAATCGTTCTCGCGGCCACCAGCCACGGCGGCAGCGATCGCTTCCGCCGCCAGCATTCC
>JAYVNC010000168.1:0-4856 GCA_043758655.1 Novosphingobium sp. | reverse complement strand
AAGGCAAAGCCTGCAAGGATCGCCAGCGTGGTATCGCCATCGAAGACATAAGAGTCATCAAGATCAGGCACGCGCTCATCGGCTTCAGAAAAAGCCGGGCACATCATGTCAGTGTCGATGCCGAAAAGCTCGCGCACCGAGATCTGGCGATCGGGCGCCTCGAGAACGGTGCTGCCGACGGTTCCGGCCTGGATGTTTGGGATGTCAGTCATGGCGGAACAGCGCCTATAGGCACAGGCGCGCGGCTGCAATAAGCATTGCGTCAAAATAGCGACTCAATGGAGGCCCCGATGAAGCTCTACGGCATATATTTCTCTCCTTTCGTGCGCAAAGTGGCGCTGGTCGCGGCGGAAAAGGGCATCGAATATGAGCGCGGTGTGGGCGGCCCCGGCAATCTGAGCGCAGAATTCCTCGCCGCGAGCCCGTTCAAGAAAATGCCTGCGCTGGTTGATGGCGACTATTCGCTTGCCGATTCGACCGCGATTTGCGTCTACCTTGATGCCAAATATCCTGAACCGGCGCTGCTCCCCGCCGATCCGCAGGCTCGCGGGCGGGCGATGTGGTTTGAAGAGGTCTGCGATTCGATTCTGTTCCCCGCCGCCGGGCCGATGGTGTTCAATCGCTTTGTCGTGCCCAAGTTTCGCGGTGTTCCGGGGGATGAGGAAGCCGCGCTGAAAGCCGAGGAGGCAACCGCGCCGATCCTCGATTGGCTGGAATCGCAGGCACCTTCTGCGGGCTGGTTTTTGGGAGATAGTTTCTCGCTTGCAGACATCGCTGTCGCATCATCGCTGCGCACCTTGATGTATGTTGGCAGCGGCGCAGACGCTACGCGCCACCCCACGCTCGCCGCATGGTACGCCCGCGTTTGTGAACGGCCCGCGTGGCAAAAGATCGCGGCGGGGGAAGCGGCTGGGCTCTGAGCCCCCATTCAGCCTGGCTTGGCGGGCAGATGGAACAGGTCGATAAAGCGTCCGAGCTGCGCGCGGTCACCACTAATACTGAGCCCGGTTTCAGCAAGTACGTCAGGTGGCACCTTACCATAGATCATACCCGCGATAAGCGAGGCGGTGGGCGCTGAAATAGTGAACTCTGGCCGATCAGCCGGACCGCGATGGGCATCCAGTTTCGCATCGCTGACTTCGACGAAAAATTCCTCACTGGCGATGCCAATTGACCCCGACAGCTTCAGATCCCCCGCGCGTGCAGGATCAAACATCGTACGGAAACTCATCATCAAAGATGCAGCCGATAGCGGCAAGGTGGCATCATGCCCGGGTGAGCGCGCCGCCCAACGACCGAGCGCTTTTACCGCCTCTTCGGCCTCGTATCCCCATAAGGTGAGTTCATAAAGCTGCGCAGGCGCAGGTAGCAGTAACTGGCGTCGCAGCACGATCCCTGCCTGCTCCAAGCCTTCCAGCCGCTCGGTCAAGGCCTTGGCGCTGATTCCGGGCAGCCCGGCCCGCAAATCGCTGAATCGCCGCCCGCCAAACATCAGCTCGCGCACAATCAGCAGCGCCCAGCGTTCGCCAACCAGCTCAAGCGCGAAGGCCGTGCCGCAGGCGTCATCGTACCATTTACCGTGTTTAGTTTCTTTTGGTAACTTCATAGTTGCCTTAAGTAACTCATTATGGCAGCAAGTTGCAAGAGCGATTCGCTGAGAGGAACCCGCCCTGTCCAAAAAGATTTTCGTGAACTTGCCAGTCGACGATCTGCCCAAGGCGCTGAAGTTTTATGCAGCGCTCGGTTTTGTGCACGAGCCCAAGTTTAGCGATGAAGCCGGTGCCTGCATGGTGGTTTCAGATACGATCTACGTCATGCTGTTGACCCACGCCAAATGGCGCACCTTCACCACGCGGCCGATCCCCGACAGCGGATCGAGCGAAGTATCGCTGGCGCTGACGGTTGATGATCGCGCCGAGGTTGATGCCATGGTTGAGGTTGGCGCAGCCAACGGCGGCACCGCCGACATCAACCCGCCTGAAGATCACGGCTTCATGTACCAGCGCACCATCGCCGATCCCGATGGCCACATTTGGGAACCGTTTTGGATGGACATGGCAATGGCTGAGGGTGGACCACAGACTGCGGCAGAAGCGTGAGCGCGCGTTACACAGGAGATAAGAGATGAGCTACATCGACGGCTTCGTTATTG
The DNA here is from genome assembly GCA_043758655.1 of Novosphingobium sp. Classification (GTDB taxonomy): domain Bacteria; phylum Pseudomonadota; class Alphaproteobacteria; order Sphingomonadales; family Sphingomonadaceae; genus Novosphingobium. The sequence goes on along the minus strand of JAYVNC010000168.1, from coordinate 2,704 downwards.
CGGTGCCAACCGCCAACAAAGACAAATTCATCGCCTATTCCCAGATGACCGACAACATGTTCATCGAATGGGGCGCGCTGCGGGTGATCGAGTGCTGGGCGGACGACGTTCCCGATGGCAAGGTCACCGATTTCCGCCGCGCGGTGCAAGCAAGCGATGACGAGACGGTGGTGTTCAGCTGGATCGAATGGCCCGACAAGGCGACGCGGCAGGCGGCCTATGGCAAGATGATGGACCCCAACAGCACTGATCCCCGCATGGACCCGGCCAAAAACCCCGTGCCGTTTGATGGCAAGCGTATGATCTTCGGTGGTTTCACGCCGGTGGTTGAATTGACAGGAGCATAAACATGACCAACCCACTGGGCAGCTTCATCTGGTATGAGCTGATGACCTCTGACGCTGATGGTGCCGCTGCATTCTATGCCGCAGTGGTCGGCTGGAACATTGTCGGCGAGCCACCCGCAGAGTCCGGCGTCCTCGACTACCGCCATATCGCTCGCGCGGACGGCGGGCAGACCGGCGGCGTGCTGCAACTTTCGCCGCATATGGTTGAAGGCGGCGCGCGGCCCGGCTGGATGGGATACCTTTATGTCGCTGATATTGACCGCGCGATTGCCGAAATCACCGCCGATGGCGGCCATGCACTGATGCCCAAGACGACGATAGAAGTCGGCTCCTTCGCCATGGTCACCGATCCGCAGGGAGTTCCATTTTATATTATGACGCCGATCGCGCCCGCAGGTCATGAGGGCCAGAAGAGCGATGCCTATAATCGCTGGAAACCCGGGCATGTTTCATGGAACGAGCTTTACACCAGTGACATTGAGGCGGCCAAATCGTTCTATGCCAAATACTTCGATTTCGCTTTCAATGACAAGATGCCGATGGGCGACATGGGCGACTATTGGTTCATCGATCACGGCGGCGAGCAAATCGGCGCGATGATGCAGAAGCCGCCGCATGTGCCGGTGAACGGCTGGAATTATTATATCCGTGTGCCGAGTATTGATGCGGCCAAGGCGGCGGTACTTGCCAATGGCGGGCAGGTTTTCCACGGCCCGATGGAAGTTCCCGGTGGTGACTGGATCATCAATGGCATGGACCCCCAAGGCGCGATGTTCGCACTCGTCGGAGCGCAATAACCACTGTTGACTCGCGCACGTCGTTCTAACTATGTTCCCACCCGAGCAAGGAGACTCCGCCATGGCCGACTACACCTTTTTCACCAACCCGATGTCGCGCGGCCAGATTGCCCGGTGGGCTCTGCACGAAGCGGGGGTGGAGTACGATCAGGTATTGGTCGCGTGGGACGATAAACCCGCCGCGCTACTCAGCGCCAACGCAATGGGCAAGGTGCCAACGCTGCTTCACCGCTCCGAAACCGGCGAGCGGATCATCACCGAATGCGCCGCAATCTGCGCCTATCTGGCGGAGGCCAATCCTGAGGCGGGGCTGCTGCCATCCGATGCCGAACTCGCCGATTATTACCGCTGGATGTTCTTCGCCGCGGGGCCAATGGAGCAGGCGATTGTCAGCCGATCAATGGGCTGGGAAGTGCCGAAGGACCGCGAAGGCATGGTCGGCTTTGGCAGCCTTGAGCGAACGCTCGGCGCGATTAAAGGCCACCTTGGCGGGCACGATTATGTCTGCGGGCCGCGCTTCACGATGGCTGATGTCTATGTCGGCAGCCAGGTTGATTGGGGGGTCACCTTTGGGTCGATCCCGCCGGAACCCGAATTCGTCGCCTATGCTGAACGATTTCAGGCGCGGCCCGCGTACAAGGCAGCGAAAGGAATCGACAACACTCTAATCGAGGATATGCGCAAATGACCGATGTAATGCTCTGCCTGTGGTACGACGGCGACGCGGAAGACGCCGCAAACTTCTATGCCGCAACCTTTCCTGACAGCACGGTCGGAGCTGTGCGCCGTGCCCCAGGCGATTTCCCTTCGGGTAAAAAAGGCGATGTACTTACGGTGGAATTCACGGTGCTGGGCATCAAATGTTTCGGACTTAACGGCGGGCCAATGTTCAAACACAGCGAGGCCTTTTCATTTCAGGTTTGTACCGAAGATCAGGAAGAAACCGATCGATATTGGAACGCTATTGTCGGCAATGGCGGAAAGGAAAGCGAGTGTGGCTGGTGCAAGGACAAATGGGGACTTTCCTGGCAAATCACTCCACGCACACTCACCGATGGCATGGCGGCGGGAGGCGAGGAGAGCCAGCGGGTTTTCAAGGCGATGATGACGATGCAAAAAATCGACGTCGCCGCGATTGAAGCCGCAAGGGCAGGCTGAGCCAGTGCTCGCACTCTACGGTCACCCTTTTTCTTCCTATACGTGGAAGGCCCAGATTGCGCTTCATGCGATGCGGCTCGATTACGATTTCCGGGTACTCAATGCCGATCATCCTGCGCATTCCGCTTTCATTGCGAGTGAGGCCGGACCGCAGGGCAAGTTTCCGGTGCTGGTCGATGGTGAACGCGTGGTGTTTGAGGCGACATCAATCATCGAATATCTGAACCTTCACTTTCGTGGTAATCGGCTGCTGATCCCAGATAGCGCTGATGAGGCAATCGCTATGCGCATGCTTGACCGGGTGTTTGACAATGATGTGATGGGCATAATGCAGATTGCGGTTGGCGAACACTTGCGCCATCCTGAGAACCCTGATGCCGCGATTTTGGCCGATGTACATGC
>JAYVNC010000167.1:0-4876 GCA_043758655.1 Novosphingobium sp. | reverse complement strand
TGCTCGCCGCTCCCAATAACTCACTCGATCAGTCCATCGCAGGTGCCCTTTCGTGGTGGCGGCAAGCTGGGGTCGATTGTGCGTTTGGCGATGAGGCGATTGCTTGGCTTGAGCCGCTGGCGGATCCGGAAGCTGCGCCGCAAATCGATAGGGCATTGCCCGGCCTGCGCCAAGCGCCTCCCCCCGCCGCACCCGAACTACCCAAAATCGGCGGCGATCAATCGGCGTGGCCGCAAGACCTCGCCGCGTTTGAGGCTTGGTGGATGGCCGAACCCTCGCTCGATATGGGCAGCACGGCAAAACGCATTGCCCCGCGCGGCCCGGCCAATGCCGAACTGCTCGTTCTCGTTGAGCACCCTGAGGCCGGAGACACCGACACTTTGCTTTCCGGCGAACAGGGTGCGATGGTTGCGGCAATGCTCCGGGCGATGGCGATAGACCTAGATAATGTCCGTTTCGCCAGCCTGCTCCCCCGGCACACGCCGATGGCGGATTGGGCGGGCTTGCACGCCGGTGGAATGGCCGATGTCCTCGCCCACCATGTCCGCTTGGCGGGTCCGCGACGCATAATGTCTTTCGGAAGCAACATCCCACCGCTTCTTGGCAACGATCCAGCGCAAACCGCTCAGACTTTACGTAGTTTTAACCAAGATAGCGGCACAATCCCGGTGTTGGCAGAACGTTCGCTCGACGCGCTGATGCGCCCGAAGGCGAAATCAGGTTTCTGGCAACGCTGGCTGGATTGGACGGGGGTTTGAACCGAGTGACATTCGCCAAGTCGACATTGCTGGCAAGTTTTTGCTCGCTCTCGGCTGCTGGTTGTCTCGCGCCTGCCCATGCCAACAGCGCCGCGCTGGATTATTTCCAAAACCGGGCTGAACGCACCGCGGTTCCCAAGCTGCTCAGCCAGGATGAACGCACCTATTACCAGGCGCTGTTCGCCGCGATCAATGCCGAAGACTGGATAAAGACGCAGACGCTGCTGGCGCAAAAGGCCGATGGCCCGCTGCATCTGGTTGCCCGCGCCGAATACTATGTCGATCCGAAGAGCCCCAAGATTGAAGTGTCGTCGCTCGATCAGTGGCTGGCTCAAGGGGCCGGCCTGCCCGAGGCTGAGCAAGTTGCGGCGCTCGCCGCCAAACGGGGTTCGGCGGTTACTATTGCCCTGCCATCAGCGCAGCGTTTTGCTAGCCTGCCCAGCAGCCCCAAGCGGCTGCGCCCGCGTGATACCAATGATGGCACGATGCCGTCCACCATTGCCGCCGGAATTATCGCGAAGATCAAGGCCGACGATCCGATAAGCGCACGCATTCTGCTCGACGGTATTGACGCCACGCTAAGCCCCGCCGCGCGCGCTGAATGGCGCACAAAGGTGGCCTGGGCGTTCTATATTGAAAACGATGACCAAACTGCGCTGGCTCTCGCCCACTCTACCGCAGAGGGCGCAGGACCGTGGGTTTCTGAAGGCATGTGGACTGCCGGGCTCGCCGCATGGCGGATCGGAGATTTCCCCGGCGCCGCCGAAGCCTTTGGCCGGAGCGCCAGCCTATCTGAAAACGGCGAGCTGAAAAGCGCCGGATATTACTGGCAAAGCCGGGCCTTTGTTCGCGCGCGCCAGCCCGAACTCGCTGCCGCACCGCTGCGACTTGCTGCCGCGCGCGATGAAACATTCTATGGCATGCTGGCGATCGAGAAGCTTGGCACCAAGGTTCCGGAAACGCACGGCGCAGCGGATTTCTCGGCGGCGGATTGGCAGTTGCTTCGCGACCAGCCCAATGTGCGCGCGGCGGTTGCCTTGTCAGAAATCGGCGAGGACGGGCTGGCCGACGAAGTGTTGCGCTATCAAGCAAAGGTTGGCGATCCGGCGCTGTATCAGCCTCTGTCGCGCCTTTCGCGCGATCTTGGCTTGCCTTCCACCCAGCTGTGGATGGCCTATAATGCGCCGCGCGGTGGCCAGCCTGACCCTGCGACGCGCTATCCAACGCCCAAGTGGACCCCGGCTAACGGATGGAAGGTCGATCCGGCGCTGGTCTATGCGCATACCTTGCAGGAATCGGTGTTCCGCGCCCGGGCAATCAGCCAAACCGGCGCGCGCGGGCTGATGCAGATCATGCCGTCTGCCGCGCATGATCGTTCGGCAGAGTTGGGCGTTCCCGGCAGCGCCAGCGATCTCGTCCGCCCCGAAGTCAACCTCGCTTTTGGCCAAGCGCATTTGCAAATGCTAAAGTCGCAATCCGGCACCCAAGGTCTTCTGCCAAAGGTTATCGCCGCCTATAACGCGGGCCTCGTGCCGATCACCAAGTGGAATACCGAGATCCACGATCAGGGCGATCCCCTGCTGTGGATCGAATCGATCCCCTATTGGGAAACGCGCGGATATGTGAACGTCGTGCTGCGCAATTACTGGATGTATGAACGGCAAGCGGGCGGCGCGTCCGAAAGCCGCACCGCGCTGGCGCAGGGAATGTGGCCTACCTTCCCCGGCCTTACCGGCAGCATTGGTCTGCGCACTGGCCCCAGCGGACTTGCCATCAATGGCCGTTGATCCCGAACGCCAGTTCAAGCCGATTAACATCGCGCTGCTGACGGTTTCAGACACGCGTGGGCCGGATGACGATACCTCTGGCGATATTCTCGCCGAACGCATCCGCAACGCCGGGCACCATTTGATCGAACGCGGCATCGAAAAAGACGATGTTCCGCGCATAGTCAACAAGATCAGCAATTGGCTTGATGACCCTCGCGTCGATTGTGTGATTACCACGGGCGGCACCGGGCTGACCGGGCGTGATGTTACCCCCGAGGCGCTCGATCAGATCAAGCAAACCAATGCTGGCAAAGAAATCCCCGGCTTTGGCGAGATTTTCCGGCTGCTCAGCTACAATTCAATCGGCACCTCGACCGTGCAATCGCGCGCCATGGGACTGGTGGCACGTGGAAAGTATATCTTCGCGCTGCCGGGATCCAACGGTGCAGTGAAGGATGGCTGGGATGGCATTCTCGCCGAGCAACTCGATAGCCGCAACCGGCCGTGCAACTTCGTTGAGCTGATGCCGCGGTTGAAGGAAGTTTGATCGCACGAAGTAACGAGACTTATTTCTTTTTGGGCGAGGGATGATTTTTGAAAAACGTACTCGCTTCGCCCATCATCGTATCCCACCAGCTCACGACCTCAGCAAAGTTTACCTGATCGAGCCCACCGACAGTTGTAACGTCATAGCTGATGGTCAACGTGCCGTCCTTTGGGTCGAATGACACCGCGCTGAAGCGTTTTTCAACATTCCATTCATTGGCGAGCGCAGCTGAATTAACTTCCTCTTTCTCAAACGTAGTCGAGAAACTGAGTGAATTGCAATTTACGTTTTTCTCACAGCCATAAAAAAATATATCGTAATTATAGCCGCTTGCCGCACTCGAAATTTTTGGATTTCCGGAAGTTGTGGCTTTTCCCAGCACCGCTTTATATCCAAGCGTCTGCATCGTGGCCTGAATTCCAGCAGGATTTGATGCGCATATATAACTGGAAGGGCAATCGTCGGTCGCCTGCGCCTCTCCGGCTGAGAATAAGGCCATCAACGCGACCCCAATTAACAATTTTCGCATCCCAGCAATCCTTTGGTTCAGCCATTCTTGCTCCTGAGGTTTTGCAACCATAAATGCCATTGTCAACATGTTCCTATTATGTTCTAAATCGGATATGACCCTTCCCCAACCAATCCACGGACGCGGTGCGCAATCGGGTGCTGTCCCACAGCGCTTTGGCCTTGCCGCGCGTGAGCCCGATGGGGATTGGTTGGATGACCGTGACGGTGTCGACGGCGCGCCAAACAAATTGCGCACCACGGTGATCGAGGAAAAGGCAAAATCGATACTCTCGTTCAACCAATCGCCAGACATTCCGTTTGATCGTTCGATTAACGCCAATCGCGGATGCGAGCATGGCTGCATCTATTGCTTCGCCCGGCCCAGCCACGCCTTTCACGACCTTTCACCCGGCATTGATTTCGAGACCAAGCTGTTCGCCAAACCAAATGCGGCGCAATTGCTGCGCGAGACTTTGGCCAAACCCACTTACAAGCCCGCCCCCATCGCTATGGGCACTAACACCGATCCTTATCAGCCAATTGAAGCGCAATACCGCATCACCCGGCAGGTTCTCGAAGTCTGTCTCGAAGCGCGGCATCCGGTTACGATGACCACCAAGAGCGACCGCGTGCTGCGTGATATCGATCTGCTGACGGAAATGGCGCGGCATCGGTTGGTGGCGGTTGGGATTTCCGTAACCAGTCTCGATGCGCGGCTTTCCGCCCTGCTCGAACCGCGCGCTTCCTCGCCAGACAAACGCATCGCGGCTTTGGGGCGGCTGGCGGCGGCGGGCATTCCCGCGCATGTTTCCATCGCCCCGGTTATCCCATCGATCACCGATGAATTCATGGAAGCGATCCTCGCCCGCTCTGCCCGCGTGGGGGTTCGATCAGCCAGCTGGATCATGCTGCGCTTGCCGCACGAGGTCGCCCCGCTTTTCCGCGAATGGCTTGGCGTGCATTACCCTGAGCGGGCGGGAAAAGTCATGAGCATTGTCCAATCCGTCCGCAATGGACGCGATAATGATCCGGGCTTTTTCACCCGGATGAAGCCCGAGGGAGCCTGGGCCGACATTTTCCGCGCACGATTTCGGCTGGCTTGTAAGCGGCTTGCGATTAACCAGACGCGCTTAGAACTTGATTGCTCGCAGTTCCGTCGGCCCGAAATAGGTGGGCAGATGCGTTTGATCTGAGGGAAAGCGGTGCTAGCACTGCGGCCTTGCCATCGGTAGCAAAGGATCCGCCATGAAACAGCCGGTGACGCACACGCCGCACCCGCGCAAACAGACGCG
>JAYVNC010000166.1:0-4920 GCA_043758655.1 Novosphingobium sp. | reverse complement strand
GGCAGGATCGGGGCTTAAGCGGCGGACAATCGGGATCATGTCGTTTGTGCTCGACGTGCAGGGTCAAGGCCCGGTGATGATCGAGACTGGCATAACCGCAGCGCAAGCGGCGCCGCTGTCCCTCCATCGGTTTGATCCTGCGGCGCAGGCGCGGGTTGACGATCATGTGCGCAAGGCCAGCCTGATCCTCGCAACGCATGAACACAGCGATCATCTTGGCGGATTGGCGGGGATTGCCAGCGGGCCGGGCGGGCTAAACCTGCTAACTCGCGCCCGGCTCAATCAGTGGCAGGTGCCGCAGGCCGATAAGTCGAACGCGCTTGGCTGGCCCAAGCAAATGTCGATTGCGCCAAGCATTACCGGATTGCAACCGCAGGCGGTCGGGCCCGGTGTTGTGGTGATCCCAGCCCCCAGCCACACACCGGGCTCGCAAATGATTTTCGTGCAAATGGCGGGCGGCGCAGAATACCTGTTCACCGGCGATATCGCCTCGCTTGCAGTCGGCTGGAAAGAGCAGCGCCCACGCTCGCGCCTTTTGACCGACTATCTGGTTCCCGAAGACCGCCGCGCATCGCTTTCATGGTTGGCGACAATCGCCGCGCTCAAACGGGCAGCGCCCGGTCTGCGAGTGATTGCCAGCCACGATTATGATTGGATGGTCGATCCTGATCGCCACTCGGGCGTCTTGCATATTGCTGCACCGGTGGTGAACAATCTTGCTGGAAATTGAAACACAGCTGCTCTAAAGGCGCTGGTGAACGTGCTGGGCCACGCCTTGGCATGGCCCGGTAAAGCAGGACGTGGCTGCCCGATGAATTACGATCAAGTGTTCGACCAGGCGATTGACCGGCTGCATGCCGAAGGGCGTTACCGGGTGTTTATCGACATTCTGCGCAACAAGGGCGCCTATCCCAATGCGCGGTGTTTTGCTGGGCACAATGGGCCGAAAGACATCACCGTCTGGTGTTCAAACGATTACCTCGCGATGGGCCAACACCCCAAGGTCATCGCCGCGATGGAAGAGGCGCTGCACGATGTTGGCGCAGGCTCTGGCGGCACAAGGAACATCGGCGGCAACACGCATTACCACGTCGATCTTGAACGCGAACTCGCCGATCTGCATGGCAAGGATGGGGCGCTGCTTTTCACTTCGGGCTATGTCTCGAACGATGCCACGCTCTCAACGCTGGCGAAAGTGCTTCCCGGCTGCGTGATCTTTTCTGACGCGCTTAACCATGCGAGCATGATCGCAGGGATACGCAATTCGGGCGCGGAAAAGAAGGTGTTCCGCCATAACGATCTTGCCCATCTGGAAGAGCTGCTGGCTGAAACCGATCCGGCAGTGCCCAAACTGATCGCGTTTGAATCTGTCTATTCGATGGACGGCGATGTTGCCCCGGTTCACGCGATCTGTGATCTGGCTGAGAAATACAACGCGCTCACCTATATCGATGAAGTTCATGCTGTGGGCATGTACGGCCCGCGCGGCGGCGGGATTGCTGACCGTGAAGAGGCTGCACACCGGATCGACGTGATTGAGGGTACGCTCGGCAAGGCGTTCGGCGTAATGGGCGGCTATATCGCCGCCGATAGCCGGATCATTGATGTCATCCGCTCCTATGCCCCCGGCTTCATTTTCACCACCTCGCTCAGCCCGGTTCTGGTCGCTGGCGTGCTGGCATCGGTGCGCCACCTCAAGGCCTCAAACACCGAGCGTGAGGCGCAACAACACGCCGCCGCCACGCTCAAGCGGCTGTTTGCGGAAGCTGGCCTGCCTGTAATGCCGAGCACCACCCACATCGTTCCGTTGATGGTTGGCGATCCGGTCAAGGCCAAGAAGATCAGCGACGTTCTGCTCGCCGAATACGGCGTTTACGTTCAGCCGATCAACTATCCCACTGTTCCGCGCGGCCTTGAGCGGTTGCGGTTCACGCCCGGACCAAACCACACCGAGGCGATGATGCTAACACTAACCAACGCACTCGCCGAAATCTGGGAACGGCTGGAAATGCGCGCGGCCGCCTAATCGCTTGTGCGACCGCCAAGAGATTCGTGGACCTTCACCAAAAAAACGATTAGCTACCCGCGCGCTACACGTATTCAGGAACTGAGCGTAGCGGGTGTCGCCATCGATTAGGGAGAGTTTTATGGCCGTAGATTGGGCCGCTGACGTCAGGAAATATGCACCTGCCGCCGACGAAGGAATTATCGCAGGCGTGGTCCGCTATTGCGGAATCGCGCTGACCAAGCGCGATTCCGCGCTCGTCAGCTTTTCCGATCCAAAAGAACTTGATCGCGTCCGCAACGGCTTCATGAAAAAGAAGCTGGCGCTGACGGATTCGGACGACGTGCTGAACGCCGCGCTTGCCAAGGTTGGTGAGCGGATGAAGGCTGATCGCACCAAGAACCGCGTCACGGTTTATTATCTGCTGGCTGAGGCATTCGGCAAGCTCGACATGTTCCAGAAAAAGGCTGTCGCCGCCAAAGCGCCTGCTAAATCTGCCGCCAAACCAGTGCCGAAGGCCACGCCCAAGGTTTCCGCTGCTGCTCCTGCGAAGGCTGCGACTGCGAAAGCTGCGACTGCCAAAACGGCTGCGAAACCGGCAGCTAAGACTGCCGCCGCGCCTGCTGCCAAAGCAACTGCAAAGCCTGCTGCAAAGGTGGCTGCCCCGGCAAAGACTGCAAAGGCGGCGGCTCCTAAAGCGGCTCCCGCGAAGTCTGCTGCTCCAAAGGCTGCCAAGAGTACAACGACAGCAAAAGTTGCAGCCGGCGCTGCCACTGGTGTGGCTTCGCTCGCCGGTGTGGGTGAGAAGACCAAGAAAGCGGCAAGCGCTGCTGTCGATCTCGGCAAGGATGCCGTCGCAGGTGCCGCTAGCCTTGCTGGTGACGCGGTTTCTGGTGCGGCTGATGCCGCCAGTGCGGTGGCTTCGGGCGCAAAGGATGCCGCCGGTGCCGCAGGCGCGGCTGTTACCGGCGCTGCCACTGCCGCTGCTGCTGGCGTTTCAGGCCTCGCCTCATCGGCGGGCGGTGCTGCACACAAGCTGACGGGTACGGGGGACGGCAAGCCCGGCAATTCGCGCTGGATGTGGTACCTTCTGGCTGCGGTTCTGATTCTGGCGTTTCTGTGGTGGCTGTTCTCATCGCACAATCAGCCCAGCGCTGATGTCGAGCCGATGTCGGCGGCTTCGTCAGAAACGATGGACGCCTCAACCGCCGCCGCCGATCCTACGTCGGCAGCGACTTAAGGCGCAGCGGCCCGCTCTTAGGAGGGCGAGGCCGCTGTTACCGGTGCGGTCATGGCACTAAATCCGATCTACGCGACGATGGGCACCACCATCTTCGAACACATGTCCGCGCTGTGCCGCGATGGCAGCCGGATCAATCTGGGCCAAGGCTTCCCTGATGATTCGGGGCCGCCGGTGCTGATCGAAGCCGCCGCACGCGCGCTGCGCGAACGATCAAACCAGTATCCCCCCAGCCCCGGCGTGTCCGAAGTGCGCGATGGCGTGGCAGCATGGTACGGCGACACCCAAGGCCTCGCGCTCACCCGCGACAATGTGATCGTCACCTCGGGCGCTACCGAGGCGATCACCGCTGCCGTGCTTGCGGTGGTTGCGCCCGGGGACGGGGTGCTGCTGTTTGCCCCGGCCTATGATGCCTATGCGCCCTTGGTGCGCCGCGCTGGCGGCGTTCCGGTGTTTGTCGCGCTGCAACCGCCGCATTGGCACTATGATCGTGCCGCTATCGTGCCGCACATATCGCCCAAGACGCGCGCGATCATCCTCAATGATCCGCTCAATCCGACTGGCACTGTTGCATCACATGAAGAACTCGCGATGCTCGCCCAGCTTTGTGTCGAACATAACCTGTTCGCGATCTGCGATGAAGTTTGGGAGGCGGTGCGCTTTGATGGCCCGCCGCACCGTTCGTTGCTGTCCTATCCCGGCATGGAAAACCGTGCAGTGAAGATCGGGTCGGCGGGGAAGATTTTCGGCCTCACCGGATGGAAAGTGGGCTGGCTGATCGCCGCGCCTGAGGTGGCCAGCGTTATGGCCCGCGCGCATCAGTTCATCACCTTTACCACCCCGCCCGCGCTGCAATATGCGGTCGCCGAGGGTCTGGCGATGCCCGGCCTGATCGCCGAGCGACTGGCCGTTTGGGCCGAGACACGCGGCGTTCTCAATCGGGCGCTGGCGGATGCAGGATTTGCCGTGCTGCCCAATTCGGCAACTTGGTTCACCTGTATCGATCTGGCCGGTTCAGGCATCAATCTCGGCGATTCAGACTTTGCCGAACGCGCGGTGATGGAGGCGCGGGTGGCTTCGATCCCGGTGTCGGTATTGTGCGAGGACAACCCCGTCACTTCCGTGCTGCGGCTGTGCCATTGCAAACCCGATGCAATGCTGTTGCAAGCGGTTGAACGGCTGGCGCACTTACGCGATAGCCTTCAATAAACCCCGATCAACTTCGCTCCGGCAACGATTAGCACAAGCCCCAGCGCGCGGATAACCATCGTCGTCTGAAGCTTGATCCCCAACGTGGTGCCAATCAGCCCTCCCGCCAGAGCAGCCCCGGCAAACAACGGCAAATTCGGCGAGAGCGAACCAAGCGACGACAGATTACCCAGCAAACCCGCAGCCGAATTTGCCAATATAAACAATGCAGCAACGCCCGAAGCCGGTTTTGGCGCGCACCAGGCCATAAAGATCAACAGCGGGGAGAGGAAAATGCCGCCGCCAGTCCCCGTCAGGCCCGAAAGAAAGCCAATCGCAGCCCCAGCGATGATCCCGACAATGATCGGCGGATCGCTGGTTTCGCTTTCTGCTGCAAGGTGTTTCGGCCACAGCATTCGCCCCGCCGAGAGCCACAGAATGACGCCTACCAGCATTTTGTACCAGTTCTCCGGCAGGTGGATCGAGC